>CAKTUT010000079.1 GCA_934621665.1 uncultured Oscillospiraceae bacterium
GCCTCACACCAAGAATAGCACATTTGAATGCAGACGGCAAGCACAATGCCCGCCGTCTGCGTTTATTCCTTATTTCAGCACCGTGCCGTCAGCCAGTGTGATGGTGTAAGCGTTAAAGTTGATTTTGCCATTGTTCGTCAAGCTCGTAATCGTGCAGTTGCCGGTCAGCGTGCCGCCGATGCCGTGGCCGTGCTGCCGCAGGCTGCGAGTGAAAGCAGCATTGCTGCCGCAGCCAAAATGGAAATGATCTTTTTCATGGTTCAAAGTCTCCTTATTTTCTTGCGGTGACTGCATCTTACAGTTCCAACCTGAAATCAACTTAAAATCAAAAACTTTTTCACTACATTTCTTTTTGTGCCGCACGTCTGGAAGCATTTTCTTTTTCATCCTTGAAAAATGCATTTTTATTCGTTACAATAGGGTTCAATCGCGCCACCCGCGCAGGAAAATAAAAGGGAAGGTATCTTGTTATGCAACGTGAATCATTCCGCTCCCGTCTGGGCTTTCTGCTGGTCAGCGCAGGCTGCGCCATCGGCATCGGCAACGTCTGGCGCTTTCCGTATGTCACCGGTCAATATGGCGGCGGCCTGTTTGTGCTGATTTATCTGATCTGCCTGCTGGTCATGGGCGTGCCTGTCATGACGATGGAGCTGGCCGTTGGCCGCGCCAGCCGCAAAAGCGCCGTACTTTCGTATAAAGCACTGGAAAAGCCCGGCCAGAAGTGGCACATCCACGGCTGGTTCTGTCTGCTTGGCTGCTATCTTTTAATGATGTACTATACCACCGTCACCGGCTGGATGGTCAACTATTTCGGCAAATTCCTCACAGGATCTTTCCATAGCGGCATGGACACGGAAAGCGTCAGCGGCGTATTCGGCCAGATGCTCTCCGACCCCGGCCAGATGGCACTCTGGACAGAGGTTGTGGTGCTGGCAGGCTTCCTTGTGTGCAGCTTTGGCCTGCAAAACGGTCTTGAGCGCGTGACAAAGGTTATGATGCTGGCGCTGCTGGTACTGATTGTGGTGCTGGCCGGTCATTCGCTTACACTCTCCGGCGCGGCTGAGGGTATGAAATTCTATCTTGTCCCATCAATGGAGAGCATCCGGAAAAACGGTCTTGGCCGGATTATCACCGGCGCAATGAATCAGGCGTTCTTCACGCTGAGTCTTGGCATTGCCGCCATGGAAATTTTCGGCAGCTATATGTCGGATGAGCATACGCTCCCCGGTGAGGCTGTGCACATCTGCGCGCTGGATACGTTCGTTGCGCTGATGGCCGGTACAATCATCTTCCCTGCCTGCTTCTCGTTCGGCATCGAAACCGGTAAAGGGCCGTCGCTCATCTTCCAGACGCTTCCCAATGTGTTTGTCAACATGGCGGGCGGCCGCCTGTGGGGCACGCTTTTCTTCCTGTTCATGATCTTCGCCAGCTTCTCTACGGTGCTTGCCGTATTTGAGAACATTCTCGCCATTTGCATGGACACGTTCGGCTGGAGTCGAAAAAAGGCTTCTGTCATCAACGGCGTAATCCTGCTGATTGCAAGTCTGCCGTGCGTCTTTGGCTATAACATCTGGTCGAATGTCCATCTGATCGGCGGACGCGACGTACTTGACAGCGAAGACTTCCTTGTCAGCAATCTCCTGCTGCCCATCGGCTCGCTTGTGTATCTGCTGTTCTGCGTGAGTAAATGGGGTTGGGGCTTTGACCGGTATCTGGATGAGGCCAACAAGGGCGAGGGCCTGAAACTCTCCCCTAAGCTCAAGCCGTATTTTCAGTGGGTTCTGCCGGTTCTGATTCTGATTATTCTGATTCAGGGACTGCTTTAAGATCATGCGTGCCGCTGCGTTGCAGCGGCACGCTTTTACTTTTCCGAGCAAATTGCGTTTTCCACGTGTTTGTGCTATCATATAAATAAACATTGTGCGGCGGTAGGTTATTCCCCGCGCGTCCATTCCCGGTGCTGCGCTCTGCGCAGCCTGCCCGCAATTCGGAGGTAACCATGACACTTTCTGCGTTTTTCACGCAGCATCCAAAGGCTGCACTCGGCTTTTCCGGCGGTGTGGACTCGTCGTATCTGCTCTATGCAGCCAGGCAGTGCGGCGCGGATGTGCATCCATATTTTATTAAAACCGCGTTTCAGCCGCAGTTTGAGTTGGATGACGCCAGACGTCTGTGCGCGCAGGTTGGCAGCGAACTGACCATTCTGGAGTTGGACGCGCTGGCCGATCCGGCTGTGGCCGCCAACCCAGCTGACCGCTGCTATCACTGCAAGCACCGCCTGTTCGGCACGCTGGCAAAGCGTGCCCTGGCTGACGGCTATACACTGCTGCTCGACGGCACAAACGCATCCGACGACGCGGGCGACCGCCCCGGTATGCGCGCGCTGCGTGAGCTTTCGGTGCGCTCGCCGCTGCGCGAGTGCGGTCTGACAAAAGACGAGATTCGCCGCCTCAGCCGCGAGGCGGGGCTTTTTACATGGGATAAGCCCGCCTACGCCTGCCTTGCTACCCGCATTCCCACCGGCGAGACGATCACGCCGGAGGCGCTTGCTACGACGGAGACGGCGGAAAGGTATCTGTTCTCGCTTGGTCTGACAAATTTTCGCATTCGGATGTATCGCGGCGCAGCGCGTATTCAGGTGCCGCAAGCGCAGCTGCCGCTGCTGCTTTCCCACCGCGAGGACATTCTGGCACACCTGAAGCCGCTCTACAAAGCGGTGCTACTGGATCTGGAGGTACGGTCATGAGCGAAAATCTGCACGAGCTGCTGACAAACGTCAAAAACGGCACAATTTCCATCGAGCAGGCAGAGCTTGCTCTGAAAAAAGCGCCGTTTGAAGATCTCGGATACGCCAAAATCGACCTGCACCGCGCCGCGCGACAGGGCGCGGCAGAGGTGATCTACGGCGGCGGAAAAACGCCGGAACAGATTACCGGCATTGCCGGCACAATGTACGCGCGCGGCGTCAGCCCGATTCTGATTACCCGGATGTCGCAGGAAGCGGCGGCGCTTGTCGAAAAAACGCTTCCACTTGACTATCGCGCCGATGCGCGCCTTGGCATTATCGGCGCGCTTCCGCAGCCAAGCGGCGACGGCTTCGTCGTTGTGGCTGCCGCAGGCACGTCAGACTATGCCGTTGCCGAAGAAGCCGCCGTCACCGCCGAGGTGCACAGCAGCCGCGTGGTGCGGCTGTATGACGTTGGCGTGGCGGGGCTGCACCGGCTGCTTGCCCACCTGGATGAGCTGATGTCGGCGCGCGTCGTCATCGCTGTTGCGGGCATGGAGGGCGCACTTGCAAGCGTCATCGGCGGTCTGGTGTCCTGCCCCGTGATTGCCGTGCCGACCAGCGTCGGCTATGGCGCAAGCTTTGGCGGCGTGGCGGCGCTGCTTGCCATGCTCAACTCGTGCGCAAGCGGCGTAAGCGTTGTGAACATCGACAACGGCTTTGGCGCGGGCTTCCTTGCCAGCCGCATCAATCACATGGGAGGTCAGGCATGAGAACGATCTATCTGGACTGCGCCATGGGCGCGGCAGGCGATATGCTCATGGCGGCGCTCTATGAGCTGCTGGACGACAAGACCGCCTTTCTTGAGAAAATGAACGCGCTCGGCCTGCCAGACATCCAAATTGTCGCCGAGCCCGCCGTCAAATGCGGCATTATCGGCACGCATATGCGTGTGCTTGCTTGCGGCGAGGAGGCGCACGAAGCGCACGGCCACACACACGAGCACACACATCACCACACCAACCTGCATGAAATTGAGCACCTGATTTCCCATCTGGACGTGCCGGAATCGGTGCGCACCGACGCACTGGCTGTCTATCGCTCGATTGCCGGCGCGGAAAGCCGCGTCCATGGCGTGCCGGTTGACCAGATTCACTTTCATGAGGTCGGCACGCTGGACGCGCTGGCAGATGTAGTGGGCGTGTGCCTGCTGTTTTCCATGCTTGCGCCCGAGCAGGTGCTCTGCTCCCCTGTCCACGTTGGCAGCGGTCAGGTGCATTGCGCACACGGCATTCTGCCCGTTCCCGCTCCGGCCACGGCGCTTTTGCTCACGGACATTCCCATCTACGGCGGCAGCATCCGCAGTGAGCTGTGCACACCGACCGGCGCGGCACTTTTGCGCCGCTTTGTGACGAAATTCGGTTTGCTTCCTCCCATGCGCGTAGCAAAAACCGGCTATGGTATGGGTACAAAGGACTTTGACGCCGCCAACTGCGTCCGCGCCATGCTGGGCGAAGCTGAGACGCAGAGCGAGGAAATTTGGGAGCTTTCGTGCAACCTTGACGACATGACACCCGAGGCAATTGGCTTTGCCATGGAGCGGTTGTTTGACGCTGGTGCGCTCGATGTGTTCACTGCGCCCATCGGCATGAAGAAAAATCGCCCTGCGGTGCTTTTGACGTGCATCTGTCGCGAAAGCACACGCGAAGCGATTCTTCATCAGCTGTTCCTGCACACCACCACGCTTGGCGTGCGCGCCAAGCGCTGCGAGCGCTATACGCTCTCACGCAGCGTGCATGAGGTACAAACGCAATACGGCACGATACGCGTAAAAGAAGCCTGTGGCTTTGGCGTGACGCGGGAAAAGGCAGAATACGACGATCTTGCACGCATTGCACGTGAGCAGACACTCTCGCTTGCACAGGCAGCAGAACTGATTAAATAAAAAGTATCCACCGGTCAACAGAAATGTGACCGGTGGATCTTTTTTAAAGATGTTCTGGAAGAAGCGCCCGTTTTCTCAAAAAATAGTAACCATAGCCCGTCAGATCGGCCAGCGCCCAGCCGATGGGAATTGCAATCCAGATGCCAAGCTCACCCATACTTCCCGCCAGCGCATAGGCAAGCGCCACGCGCGTACCAAGGGAAATTACCGTCAGCACAACCGACATACCCGGCCGCTTGACCGCGCGGTAGAAGCCGTAGAGCAAAAACAGGCATCCAATGCCAACATAGCACGCGCCCTCCACGCGCAGATAGCGCACGCCGGCCGCCAGAACTGCCGTTTCGCCCGCCTGCACAAAAATCCGCATCAGCGGATACGCAAACACGCAGACCAGAACAGAAATCGCAGCCGAAAATCCCGCGCTCAGGAGCGTAGCCTGACGGAAGCCGCGGCGCAGCCGCTCACGCTGTCCCGCGCCAAAGTTCTGCGCCACAAACGTGGAAAACGCGTTGCCAAAATCCTGCACAGGAAGATATGCAAACGTGTCAATCTTCACCGCTGCGGCAAATGCTGCCATAGTGACCGCGCCGAAGCTGTCAACCAGCCGCTGGATCAGCAGAATGCCAAAATTCATTGCCGACTGCTGCGCACACGTGAGAAGCGACAGATCCAGAATCTCGCGCAGAATCCGGCGGTCAAACGTCCGCTCTGCGTGCCGCGGCAAAAGCTCACCGCACCGCACCAGCGTATAGGCCGTCAGACCAAGACCGGAAACACACTGTGCCAGCACCGTGGCCGCCGCTGCGCCCGCAATCCCCCACCGGAACACCAGCACAAGCAGCAGATCAAGCCCCACGTTTAAAACCGCCGCCGTCCCAAGAAACCAAAGCGGCGCAACAGAATTGCCCGCCGCGCGCAAAAGGCACGCGAAGAAATTATAGAGAAACGTCGCAAGCAGTCCCGCAAAAATAATCATCAGATATTCGCGCATCGGCGCGTAAAGCTCGTCTGGTATCTGCAAAAAACGCAGGATCGGGTCGATGCAGGCATATACCGCCGCGTTCAGCACCAGCGTCACCGCCAGAATCAGCACAAACGCGTGCCATATGGCACGCCGCAGCGCATCGCGGTCATTTTTTCCAAGATAGATGGAAAACAGCGCGCCTGCGCCCATCGAAAGTCCCAGAAAAACGGACGTCAAAAACGTCATCAGCGTATACGCCGAGCCCACAGCGGCCAACGCGTTTTTTCCAAGCGCCTGACCGACAATCAGCGTGTCCGCAATATTATACAGCTGCTGGAGCAGATTGCCTGCAATCATTGGCAGCGCAAACAGCAAAAGTCCCTTTGTAATGCTTCCCTTGGTCAAATCCCGGTACATGACTTTCCTCTCGTCATCGTTGTTTTTTCGCCATTATACCGCCCGCCAACAGGAAACGCAACCGTGGCCTACACCTTTACCGGCGGTGCATCCAGCTCTCGATACGTCTTGATGATCAAAATCACCGAGATCATAAACGTCAGAATATCCGACACCGGCATGGAATAGAGTACGCCGTCAAGCCCAAACCAGAGCGGCAGCAAAAGCGCAAAGCCCACGCCAAACACCACCTCGCGCAGCATGGAAAGCATTGTCGATTCCGCCGCCTTGCCTACGGCCTGCAGGAAAATAAAGCACGCCTTGTTGACGCACGCCGGAATCATCATACAAAGATAAACCCGGAATGCGCGGATGGCAAAGTCAGTATAGAATGTGCTCTCATTTGCCGCGCCAAAGATTGCGATCAGCTGACGCGGGAACGCCTCCACCAGCAGCAGAGCCACTGCGCCAACCGCCGCCTCGGCAATCAGAAGCCTTGTAAACAGCGCTCGCACGCGCTGTTTTTGCTCCGCACCCATGTTATAACCCACAATTGGGATGCAGCCCGCCGCCATACCGACAACAACAGAGATGACAATCTGGAAAAATTTCATGACAATGCCAACAACCGCCATGGGAATCTGGGCATACTGCGTCTTGGAAAACACCGGGTCAAGCGCACCGTATTTGCGCAGCATGTTGTTGATGGCCGCCATGGCCGCGACCAAACTGATCTGCGAAAGAAAGCTCGTCATACCAAGCGACAGCATCTGTCCGCAAAGCGCGCCCTGTATCGCCCAGCCGTTCTTTTGCGGGCGGACAATCTTCATATGCAGCAGATACCACACAGCAAGTGCCGCCGTCAGAATCTGTCCCAGCACCGTGGCAACCGCCGCGCCCATCATGCCCCAGCGGAACACAAAGATAAATACCGGATCAAGGACGATATTCACCGCCGCACCGGCCAGCGTGGACGCCATGGCAAATCTGGGGCTTCCATCGGCGCGGATGATGGGATTCATCGCCTGACCAAACATATAGAACGGCACGCCAAGGGCAATGTAGAAAAAATACTCCCGCGCGTAGCGGAACGTCTCCTCATTGACCGTTCCGCCAAACATCGTAATAATTGGGTTCATTAGCGCCAGATATCCCGCCGTCAGAATCACGCTGCTGACAATCGCCATCAGCACCGCGTTCGCAACACCGCGCTTTGCTGTGTCCACATCATTTTTTCCAAGGCTGATGCTAACAAACGCACAGCATCCGTCGCCAATCAGCACCGCCACCGCCAGCGCTACAACCGTCAGCGGAAAAACAACGGTATTCGCCGCGTTGCCGAACGATCCAAGATAGCTGGCATTCGCGATAAAAATCTGATCGACGATATTATAGAGCGCGCCGACCAGAAGCGAGATGATGCACGGGATAGCATACTGCTTCATCAGCCGCCCAACCGGCTGCGTCCCCAAAAACTGATTTGACTGTTCCAAATTCTTCACCTTTCCTTTTTGCGCACAAAAAATGCGTAAGTCCGGAAATCCGGACTTACGCATAAATGCCGCTCGATTTGCTGATACCGCGTATGCTCTTTTCGCCACGCAAAAACGCGCGGCCCTGCAACTGGATTTACGCAAAAATGCCACACGCTGTAATGTAATTCTATCATACCGCCGGGCAATTTTGCAAAGGTATTTTTGTACAAAAGCAGCATTTCTCTTTTGCTCAGTCTGCGCTGTTTGAACACTGTGCTCACGCCGATCTCACACCGAACATACAC
>CAKTUT010000080.1 GCA_934621665.1 uncultured Oscillospiraceae bacterium
CGCCATAGATGCGGTCGCGGGTAACGCCGGGCGTATCCTCGACAATGGCCATGCGCTGCCCGGTCAATTTGTTAAACAGCATCGACTTGCCGACATTTGGCCGACCGACGATGGCTACAATCGGTTTTGGCATAATGGATGCCCTCCTCTCATGGTTAAGAAAAGAGGGGGGTGTGCAGACACCCTCCTCTCATTCTCTATCGAGCGAAATTACTCTGCCGACTCGACAGCGATCACTTCACGGCCATTGTAGTAACCGCAAGCCTTGCACGCGCGGTGCGGCAGGCGGGGCTCACCGCACTTGGGGCAAGCAACAACACCGGGGATCGCCAGCTTCCAATGCGAGCTGCGTCTCTTATCTCTTCTGGCGCTGGAAACTTTTCTCTTGGGTACTGCCATTTGGTACACCTCCTTGGTTGAAATGCCTCTCGGCACATTGTCTACTTTTTCTTGTCCAGCAATTGCTGCAGGACAGCGAATCGGGAATCCGGCTCCGGTCTGCAATCGCAAGTGCCCTCGTTGAGGTTCTTGCCGCAGCGGCAGCAAAGTCCTTTGCAATCCTCACGGCACAAAAGCTTCTGATCCATATTAAGAACGAAAGCCGTTGTCAGAATGTCGTCAAGATCGGCACAATTCTCCACAAGCTCGAAAACCCATGGGTTTTCGAAATCGTCGGATTCCATGCTGGTGACCAGCACAGCCTCGATGGAATGTTCCACCGGACGCGCAAAGGCAGCGGCGCATCTGTCACACACACCATGCAGCGTGGTTTTTACCGTACCGGAAAGCTCCAGGACACCGGCTGTGTTGCGCACGCGTCCGCTTGCCAGTACAGGCTCACTGACCGGGCAGCAGCTGCCAAATTGCATGGTATGCAGATCCAGGCTTGTCTCAAAGGGCACTACCCCGCCGGGAACGGCAATGATCTTGCTCAAATCCAGTCGCATAGTGTCCTCCAATCCAGAATCATGCAGTCGATATTATATCGGAAGCGCGCGGGAAAGTCAAATACTATTTGCGTTTTTTCAGAAAAATTTTTACAAACACCGCGGCGCTTTACACAATCGCTTGCGCGTGCTAAAATAATCGCACCCTTTATCTGGTTTTGGAGGCGTTTATGAAAGAACTTACCGTCGGCGCAAATGACGCAGGCCAGCGGCTTGACCGCTTTGTATCCAAGGCTGTGCCGCTTCTGCCCGACTCCCTGCTGCAAAAATACATCCGGCTCAAGCGCATCAAGCTGAACGAAAAGCGCTGTGAGCGCGGAATACGGCTGAATGCGGGTGACGTAATTCAGCTTTATATTAACGACGAGTTTTTTGACACGCCAAAGCAGGAAAACGCCTATCTTACCGTTGCCGCGCCAAAGCTCAACATTGTATATGAGGACGAGAATATTCTGCTGCTTGATAAAAAGCCCGGTGTGGCTGTCCACCCGCACGACGGCGCGGAATACGGCAAAACGCTCATTGACCATATTCAGGCGTATCTCTATGCCAAGCGTGAGTGGCGGCCGCGCGAGGAGCACGCGTTTGCGCCAGCGCTTTGCAACCGCATCGACCGCAACACCGGCGGTATTGTCATCGCGGCCAAAAACGCCGAGTCTCTTCGCATTTTAAACCAGAAGATCAAGGATCGTGAGCTTGAAAAGAAATATCTGTGCATCGTCCACGGCACACCAAAGCCCGCCGAGGGAAAGCTCTCCGGCTATCTTTTTAAGGACGCCAAGGAAAATCGCGTCTACATCACAAAAAATCCGCAGCCCGGCGCAAAAACCGCCGTCACATTCTACCGCACGCTTCAGTCAACGAACGGTCTTTCCCTTGTAGAATGTGAGCTTCTCACCGGGCGCACGCACCAGATCCGCGCGCAGATGGCCGCTGCTGGCTGGCCGCTGCTTGGCGATGGGAAGTACGGAAAGCTTGACAAACGTTACGACCGAAAGTATCAGGCGCTCTACTCTTATTCCCTGCGTTTTTGTTTTACCACCGACGCGGGAATTCTCAGCTATCTGGACGGGAAATCGTTCACCGTCTCCGACGTGGATTTTGTAAAGCAATACTTCGGATAAAATCCTTTATCCATCTGCCAGCGCCGAACCGGAGACGGTTCGGCGCTGTTTGTCTGACGTTTTGCACGCGTTTTATAAAATTCCCGCTTTTTTTCGTCAGCAGTTATTGACAAAGCGGGGCGTACACTATATATTTGCACTCAGTACGTTTTGCGTACAAATATACTTATGAAACGGGGGAGGATAATGTCCGACGAACTCATTCGCCTGTCGAATCTCACCATGACCTTTGAGGACGGCGAAACCATTCTTGACCACATTAATCTTTACATCAGAAATAAGGAATTTCTCACATTGCTGGGTCCCAGTGGATGCGGAAAAACCACAACTTTGCGAATTATTGGCGGTTTTTTGACACCTACGTCCGGCGATGTGTTTTTTAACGGCCAGCGGATCAATGACATACCGCCGTACCAGAGGAAAATCAACACAGTTTTCCAGCGATACGCATTGTTCCCGCACCTGGACGTATATGATAATATTGCGTTCGGCCTGCGCCTTTTAAAGCTGTCTGAAAAAGAGATTGACGACCGTGTGACAGAAATGCTGGAAATCGTCAGCCTCAAGGGCTTTGAAAACCGCAAGGTCACTTCTCTCTCCGGCGGTCAGCAGCAGCGTGTGGCTATCGCGCGCGCACTGGTCAACCGTCCGCAGGTGCTGCTGCTTGACGAGCCGCTCGGCGCGCTTGACCTGCGTCTGCGCAAGGATATGCAGAACGAGCTCAAGAGCATCCAGCAGCAGACCGGCATCACCTTTATCTATGTCACGCATGATCAGGAAGAGGCGCTTTCCATGTCCGATATCGTCGTGGTCATGGATAAGGGCAAGATTCAGCAGATCGGCACGCCGCAGGATATCTATAACGAGCCAAAAAATGCGTTCGTCGCCGACTTCATCGGCGAGTCCAACATTCTTGACGGCGTAATGCTCGACGACTGTCTGGTCAAATTCTTCGGCCGCAAGTTTGAGTGCGTGGACAAGGGCTTCGAAAAGAATGAGCCGGTTGACGTTGTCATCCGTCCCGAGGATATTGATATCGTCTCCGCCGATCAGGGTCACCTGTGCGGTACGGTCACGTCCGTGACGTTCAAGGGCGTCCACTATGACACGATTGTTGACTTCAAGGGCTTCAAGTGGCTGATTCAAACGACCGACTACTACCCCGTCGATTCGTACATCGGCATCCGCCTGAACCCGGAGGACATCCACATCATGCATAAGAGCGAGTACTCCGGCCTCTACGGTGACTACAGCTCCTACAGTGCCGAGTACGATGAGATCGCCGAGGCAATGGAGGACGAAGAGGATGAAGAATAAGCTGCTGGCCGCGCCCTATATCGTCTGGATGGCGCTTTTTATCCTCATCCCGCTTGGGATTGTCGTCTATTACGCCCTGACCGATTCCATTACCGGTCAGTTTACGCTTGCAAATCTTGCAAGCATCGGCTCGTATCTGCCGATTTTCCTGCGTTCGATCTGGCTGAGCCTGTTTGCAGCGCTCATCTGCCTTATCATCGGCTATCCGGTCGCGTACTTTATCGCGCAGTGCAAGCCCACAACGCAGCGCTTTCTGGAAATGCTGATTATGCTTCCTATGTGCATGAGCTTCCTGCTGCGCACGCTGGCATGGGTTGCCATGCTGGAGGATACCGGCATTTTCAACACATTCCTGCAAAGCATCGGTCTTACCCCCCTGCCGCTCATCCGCACCAACGGCGCAGTCATTCTCGGCATGGTCTATAACTACCTGCCGTATATGATTCTGCCGCTGTACACGGTGATCATGAAGATTGACAATCGCCTCGTCGAGGCCGCGGCCGATCTTGGCTGCACGCCGCGTCAAGTCTTTACCAAGGTCATTCTTCCGCTGTCCGGCCCCGGTATTCTCTCCGGTTTTACCATGGTGTTTGTGCCTGCCGTCTCCACGTTCTATATCTCTCAGAAACTCGGCTCTACCGGCACAACGCTCATCGGAGACGTGATTGAATCACAGTTCAAGACGGCCTATAACCCCAATCTCGGCGCAGCCATGAGCCTTGTTCTGATGATTCTCATCTTCATCTGCGTGAGTATCATGAACCATTTCGGTGAAAATGAGGAAGAGGAGGTCATGGCAAAGGTATGAAGCACTTTAACCGCACCGTGACCGTTCTGGTCTTTATCTTCCTGTATGTTCCCATGATCGTTCTGGCAATCGCGTCGTTCAATTCCGGCACGGATATCGCCACGTTCAAGGGCTTTACGTTTTCGCAGTACGCAAACCTCTTCCGCGACAGCACACTTCTGCGTCTGCTGCTCAACTCGCTGATTATCGCGGTGCTCTCCACGATCATTGCAACAGTGTTCGGCACAATGGCCGCCGTCGGCATCCATGGCATGAATGGCAAGCTCCGCAAGGCCGTCATGACGCTGACCGACATTCCCATGACGAATCCCGATATCGTCACCGGCGTTGCGCTGGCGCTGCTGTTCGCCTTTACCGGCGCAATGCTCCGGATCAATTCGATCCTCGGCTTCTGGACGCTTCTGATTGCGCACATCACGTTCAATCTCCCCTATGTCATTTTGAATGTCATGCCAAAGCTCAAGCAGATGGACAAGGATCTGGTGGAGGCCGCGATGGATCTTGGCTGTACGCCGATGCAGGCGTTTACCAAGGTTGTCATTCATGAGATCATGCCCGGTATCATCTCCGGCGCGCTGATGGCGTTTACAATGAGCCTTGACGACTTCGTCATTTCGTATTTTGTCACCGGTTCCAGCTTTATTACGCTCCCGGTTGAGATCTATAACTATACGAAAAAGCCAATCCAGCCCAAGATCTACGCGCTCTTTACGCTGATGTTCATCGCTATTCTGATTCTGATGGTGGTCATGAACCTGCTTCAGGCGCGCTCTGAGCGCCATCCCAAAGCTCGCAGAGGAGGTGCTGTACGATGAAAAAGCTTCTTTCTCTTCTGCTGTGCCTGCTGCTGGTCGTTTCGATGCTTCCTATACACGCCAAGGCTGCCGAGAACGAGATCACCGTCTATAACTGGGGTCAGTACATCTCCGACGGTACGGACGATTCGATGGACGTCATTGCCGAATTTGAAAAGGCCACCGGCATCAAGGTGCACTATATGACGTTCGACTCGAACGAGAGTATGTACACCAAGCTGAAAACCGGCGGCGCAAGCTATGACGTGATTATCCCCTCCGACTATATGATTGCAAAGCTCATCGAGGAGGATATGCTCGAGCCGCTGGATTTTTCCAACATTCCAAATTATGAGTATATTGACGAGGCATTCCGCAATCAGGCATATGACCCGGAGAACACCTACTCTGTTCCCTACACGTGGGGCACGGTCGGTCTGATCTACAATACGCAGTATGTCTCTGACGAGGACGCGGAAAGCTGGAGCTGCCTGTGGAACAGCAAATACGCCGGGAAGCTTCTGATGTTTGACAATCCCCGCGACGCATTTGCCATCGCGCAGTCGATGCTGGGCTACAGTCTCAACACCGAGGACTTTAACGAGCTGAAAAACTGCGCCGATCTTCTGGCGCAGCAGAAGCCTGTTTTGCAGGCCTATGTCATGGATCAGATCTTTGACAAGATGCAGCGCGGCGAGGCATGGGCAGCGCCCTATTATGCGGGCGACTATCTGACCATGGTGGAGGAAAACCCCGATCTGGCGTTCAGCCATCCGAAAGAGGGCTATAACATCTTCATCGACGCGATGTGCATTCCCAAGGGCTGCAAGAACAAAGCCGGCGCGGAGGCGTTCATCAATTTCCTCTGTGACCCCGAAATTTCAGCGGCAAACCTCGACTATATCGGTTACTCCACACCGGAAACGGCCGCAAAGGAGTACCTCGATGAGGAAGTTACCACCAGCCCTGTGGCCTACCCCGACGATGAAACGCTTGCCAGAAGCGAAAGCTTCGCAGCGCTGTCGGTTGAAGCCACACAGAGCATGAATGACCTGTGGCTTTCTGTCAAGACAGACGGCGCGAACACCACGCTGTATCTGGCGCTGACCATTGCGGCCATTGGCGCCGTCATTGTGTTCTTCACCGTTTCCGGCGCGGTTCGCCGCCGGAAACAGGCACGCCGCTGCCGTAAGTGGCGTGAGGAATCCTGATTCTAAAAATCCTGCCGCAATCGCGGCAGGATTTTTTTGTTCTTTCCGTTTTTTACACTTTTCCGTTTCACACGGTTGACAATCCGTCCGTTCTATTGTATAAACAGTGGGTTGACGATTTTGAACAAAAAAGAAGAAAAGGAGTGCTGATATGACAGAAGCACAAACGCAAAACAAAATGGGCGTAATGCCGATTGACCGGCTGCTGATTTCCATGTCGCTGCCGATGATGATTTCCATGCTGGTACAGGCGCTTTATAATATCGTGGACAGCGTTTTTGTTGCCCGCATCAGCGAGGACGCGCTGACCGCTGTTTCCATCTCGTTTCCCATCCAGAACCTGATGATTGCGCTGTCGGTCGGCATTGCGGTCGGTGTGAACGCACTGCTTTCCAAGAGCCTTGGCGAGGGCAATCCCGAACGCGCCTGCCAAATTGCCGAACAGGGCATCTTCATTGAGGCAATCTGCTATGTGCTGTTTTTACTGCTCGGCCTGTTTGGAATGCGGTTGTTTTTTGAAAGCCAGACGAATGATGCAGAGATTACGCGTCTTGGTATCGAGTATCTCAGCGTCTGCTGCATTTTCTCATTTGGCCTGTTTGTCCAGATTATCTTTGAGCGGCTTTTGCAGTCCACAGGCCGTACCACACTCGCCATGATCTCCCAGCTGATCGGTGCAATCACAAATATCATTCTTGACCCCCTGCTGATCTTCGGCGTTCCGGCACTCGGCATTCCCGCAACCGGCGTTACCGGTGCAGCCGTTGCCACCGTCATCGGCCAGTGCGTAGGCGCGCTTGCTAGCATTCTTCTCAACAAGTACCGCAATCCCGAAATTGCGCTGGATCTCCGCCATTTCCGCCCCAGCGCCACAATCTGCGGCGAGATTCTGCGCATCGGCGTTCCATCGGCCATCATGGGCTCAATCGGCTCCGTCATGACCTATGGCATCAACAAGATTCTCTTTTCGTTTGACGCACAGGGCAAAACAGCTACCGCCGTATTCGGTGTCTATTTTAAGCTCCAGAGCTTTGTCTTTATGCCGGTTTTTGGTCTGAATAACGGCGTTGTCCCAATCATTTCCTACAATTATGGCGCGAAAAAGCGTGAGCGCATTACCAAAACCATCCGCTACAGCGCCATTTACGCAACGGTCATTATGGTGCTCGGCTTTTCCATCTTCCAGCTGTGCCCTGCGCTGCTGCTTCAGATGTTTGACGCGTCTGAGCAGATGCTCGCCATCGGCGTGCCGGCGCTGCGCTCAGCTACTGCTTTATTTTCGCCGGTGTGAGTATCGTCTGCTCGTCGGTATTTCAGGCGCTTGGCAACGGCTTTTTCAGTATGCTCATGTCCATTGCCCGTCAGCTGCTGATTCTTCTTCCCGCCGCTTATCTGCTGGCACATCTGGCAGGGCTGCACGCTGTCTGGTACGCATTCCCGCTTGCCGAGATCTGCTGCTTGATTCTCTGCCTGTTCATGCTGCGGCACACATATAAAACGATCATTGATCCGCTTGAAGCGACATGACAAAACCGAGAACAGCCCTCTGCGGTATTCCGCAGAGGGCTGCTTTTTAGTTATTGTCCGCTGCCTCAGCTACGCAGT
>CAKTUT010000081.1 GCA_934621665.1 uncultured Oscillospiraceae bacterium
TGGCAACCCTGAAAACAAAATGTCAAAGTCTGATCCCGACGGCTGCGTCTATCTGATGGACAAGCCCGAGGATATTATGCGCAAATTCAAGCGCGCTGTGACGGACTGCGAAACCGCCGTCCGCTATGACCGCGAAAACAAGCCCGGCGTGTCGAATCTGCTGACCATTTACTGTGCCGCCACCGGCAAGAGCGTCGACGAGGCCGAAGCCGAATTTGCTGGTCAGGGCTACGGTGTGTTCAAGCCTGCCGTCGGCGAGGCAGTTGTGGAGCTGCTGCGTCCCGTGCGTGAGCAGGCACAGCAGCTGCTCGGCGACAAAGCATATCTGGAGCGCATCTACAAGTCCGGCGCTGAGCGCGCCTCTGCACTGGCGGAAAAGACGCTGCGCAAGGTATATAAAAAGGTGGGCTTTGTCGCCCGCTGATTGGAGAGAACAATATGACCGCTCGTTTTGCGCTGAAAATACTGGTGGCGCTGGCAGCGTCTGCCGTCGTGTCCTTTATCGCCACGCCGATGGTCAAGAGCCTTGCCTATAAGGTGGGCGCGATCGACGTGCCAAAGGATAACCGCCGGATGCACAAAGTTCCGATTCCCCGCCTTGGCGGACTTGCCATCTTCATTGCGTTTTTACTGACCACGCTGATTTTCGCCGACATCGACCGCCAACTTCAGGGCATTCTCCTTGGCTCTGTCATGATTGTCGTGCTGGGTGTGCTGGACGATATCATGGCACTCAAGGCGCTGCCAAAGCTGATTGTGCAGATCGCTGCTGCGGGCATTGCCGTATATCACGGCTGCGTAATTCAGTTTTTTTCAAACCCGAACGTATTCAGCGACGTTTCTTATGTTAACCTTGGTTGGCTATCTATCCCTATCAGTATTATCTGGATTGTTGCCATCACAAACGCTGTCAATTTTATCGACGGCCTTGATGGCCTTGCCGTCGGTGTTTCCGCCATTTCCACCGCGTCGCTGATTGTCATTGCGCTGCTGGTGTCGGAGACGAACATCGCCATGGTGCTTATTGCCCTTCTTGGCGCGTGCCTTGGCTTTATTCCCTACAATATGAACCCGGCAAAGATCTTTATGGGTGACACCGGTGCAACATTCCTTGGCTATATTTTGGCCACGCTGTCAATCACCGGCCTGTTTAAGCTCTATGCCATCATTTCGTTCGCTGTGCCGTTCCTGATTCTCGGCGTGCCGATCTTCGACATCTGCTTTGCGTTTTTGCGCCGCATTGCCAAGGGGCAAAACCCCATGGTTGCCGACCGCGGCCATGTGCACCACCGGCTGATTGATATGGGCTTTTCCCAGAAGCAGTCCGTTGCCATCGCCTATATGCTGGCGGCGATTCTCGGTCTTGCGGCGGTGCTGCTTACCTCTTCTGGCGAACTGCGCGCGCTGGTACTGATCGGCGCGGTATTCGTGGTCGGCGCAATCGGTGTGCGTGTGATCTTCTCTTCTACGCCGAAACATCCAGCCGAAAAGCCGGACGATACGCCCACAGCAGATACCACCGCGAATGCCTCCGGCGATACTGTACCGGAGGCCGAACCAAATTTTACCGAGCCGGCCGCACCGGAGGAGGAGCAAAATGGCAAAGCTTAAAGTCATGTCCGTTTTCGGCACACGGCCGGAGGCGATCAAAATGGCACCGCTGGTCAAGGAGCTGGCGCGCCACGGCGAGATTGAAAGCATCTGCTGTCTGACCGGTCAGCACCGCGAAATGCTTGACTCTGTCATGCAGATTTTCGATCTTAAAGCTGACTACGACCTCAATATCATGGAAAAGCGTCAGACTCTTTCCACCATCACCACCAAAACGCTGCTCGGCATGGAACAGGTTCTGGAGGAAGCCAAGCCCGATCTGGTGCTTGTCCACGGCGATACGTCCACAACATTTGCCGGCGCGCTTGCCGCGTTTTACCATCAGGTAACAGTCGGCCATGTGGAGGCGGGACTTCGCACATGGGACAAGTATTCCCCGTTCCCAGAGGAGATGAACCGGACACTTGTCGGCGACATCGCCGACCTGCACTTCTCGCCTACCGCGGCAAATGCTGACAATCTCCGGCGCGAGGCTATCATGGGCGACATCTTTATCACCGGCAACACCGCAATTGACGCGATGAAATACACCGTCCGCCCGGACTATGTGTTCCAGACAGAGCTTCTCAACACGCTTGATTTTGAACACCACCGTGTGCTGGCCGTCACGTGCCACCGGCGCGAAAATTACGGTAAGCCGATGCAGGACATCATGCACGCCATTTTGCGCGTGGTGGAGGAAAATCCCGATGTGGAGGTTGTCTACCCAGTGCATCTGAGCCCGGTTGTACGCGAATGTGCGTTTCCGATTTTGGGCGGTCATGACCGCATCCATCTGATTGATCCGATCAACGTAGAGGAAATGCACAATCTGATTGCGCGCTGCTATTTCGTCATGACCGACTCCGGCGGATTGCAGGAGGAAGCGCCCGCGCTTGGAAAACCTGTGCTTGTCATGCGTCGCGAGACCGAGCGTCCCGAGGCTGTAGCTGCTGGAACGGCAAAGCTTGCTGGTGTGGAAGAGGACGTAATTGTCTCCATGGCAAATGAGCTTCTTCATAGCAGCGAAGCCTACGCCAAAATGGCAAAAGCCGTCAACCCCTATGGTGACGGCAACGCCTGCGGCCGCATTGCGCAGGCCATTTTGTGGCATTTTGGCTTTTGCAGTGAAAGGCCTGAGGATTTCCGCTGATTTTTGCTTCCCATCAAGAATAATCTGCCAGAAAGGAGCGACGTGCTGTGAAAAAGAAAACAGGTGATCAGAAAACGCTGATGATTGCCGCCATCTCTGCGGCAGCCGTCGCGCTGATTCTGGTTACGGTTTTTGTATTCGTGCGCAGCAGCAGCACGCACGATCCCATTATCCTGCCCGATACGCCCGCGCAGACGGAGCAACCCGTAGAGGAAACGCCGCCCGAGGACGTGTTTGCGCAGGTTTCACCGGAAAACGTGCAGAGCATTCTCTCCATGCTTACGCCGCCGCAGTCCTATCACCAGACGCTTAGTCTTACCACCTACTCCGGCGAGTTCAGCCGTGAGCAGACGGTGGATGTGTGGCACAGCGGCGCGCTTTTACTGGTGCAGACCGCCGACGCATTTGGCACGCGCACATGCCTGACTGACGGACAGACGCTCTATGTCTGGTATACCGATGCGGACACAGTTGAAACCATTGTGCTCGACGGTACAATTGACGCGGGCGAGCTGTCCGGCGTTCCGGATTATGAAATGCTTTTGTCGCTTTCCCCGTCGCAGATTTTACAGGCCGACTATGTAACGCTCACCGACCTTGGCAATCTGCAATGCGTCTTTGCAGGATACACCGAAAACGGACTTAAGCGCTATTACTGGGTCAGCCTTGACAGCGGACTTCTTTGCAAGCAGACCACGCTGAAAAATGAAACGCCCGTCTACACTCTCCAGCAGACCGCATATGAGGTCTATATGGGTGCAGACGAGGCGCTGAATGATGTATTTGTTCTCCCCGACGGTACACAGCCGTTTGCATCTGCCGCCGGCAAATCATCATAAAAGCAGAAATGCTGCAAAGGTAAGTAGCACCGACAGTGCGTCGTCCTCGTCGCCGTCCACCAGAAGCAGCAGTAAAATCAGCAAAATCAGCAGATCACCGGTGTCCATACTCTTTGGCAGCAGCCGCTTGAGGCAATGCTCCATTCGATCGGACCCCGGCGGCTTTGGCGGTGTGAACGCCCCGCAGTCTGCGTCCGGTGGCATCACAGTTGGTGCTGGCGGTGGAGCAGGCGGCGCTGATGCGTCTACAATCTCCTGCCGGTAGCTTCCGTCGGCATTTGGAATATAGCGATGATACACATAATCCCCCCGCATCACGTTTTCTTTTCGCCGCGGCTTCGCAGCGCATAGCCTGCCAGATGCGACAGGCGCGCCACCTGCATCGCGCGGTCAATTTTCTCACGGCGGTTCGGCTTTAAAAACGGCTTCAGCGCGTTCAGCAGATTCTCCTGACGCTTTTCCAGCTTTCCAGCCTGCTGCAACAGCTGTGAAACCGGCTCTGAAAGTGCGTCCACTCCCGCCTGCGGCGGTATGTTCTGCTCCGGCGGCGAGGTTTCCTGTTCCCGCGCTTTGGGCGCTTCCCTTTCCGGAATACTTACGCCAAGCGCGCGCGCCATATTCAGAACCTGCTGCATCTGCTCTGGATCTGACAGCACTGACTGGATTTTCTGTTCCAGATCATCCATGGCGCGCCTACTTCCGGTTCAGCCGGTCTACCAGCTTTGCCGCCTCCGGCGTCTGCATCACCGGCGACATGATTTTCTTTGCCGCGTCATAATCGCCTGCTCGCACCGCCGACGCTGCCTGCCGAAGTGCTGCACCGCCATCGCGGTTTAAAAGCGCCAACAACTGTTTTCCGTCCGGCGATTTCAGCACGCGTTCAATCTGCTGCGGCGTAAAATCAAACGAAGTGCTGTTCTTATTTGGATTGTCCATAAAGCTCCCTCCCCTGACTGATGCTCTCAATTCATTTTATGCAGCGGCGCTGCCGCAGGTGATTGCTTTGAAAATTCTGGTACTGTCTGATTCGCATCGTTGCCTTGGTAATATGTATGATGCGGTGGAGGCAGAAATGCCCGACCGCGTATTTCATCTTGGCGACCACATCTCCGACGCTGAGGATCTGGCCGCCGCGTTCCCAGCGCTTGACTTCTTATATGTTCCCGGCAATTGCGACTACGCGTCGTCTGCAAACCCGTCCATTCTGACGGAATGCGGCGGAAAGCGTTTTTTCCTGACACACGGCCATCTGTTCGGCGTAAAAACAGGCTTTACGCGCCTGTTGATGGAGGCACGGCGGCTTGGCGCGGACGCGGCACTGTTTGGTCACACGCATGTTTCCTACTGCAAACGCCAGCCTGACGGATTGTGGCTTTTTAATCCCGGCAGCTGCTCGGCAGCCTCCGGGAGCTACGGCATCATTCTAATTGAGAATGGCGCTATTTTCTGTGAAACGAAGAGAATCGACTGATTTCGTCAGTCTTTTTCGATATAATGATTTTGTGATACCACGACGGAGGATCTCATATGCTTCTGGCCATTGATATCGGCAACTCCAACATTGTCATCGGCTGTATGCAGGATGGCAAAATTTTAAATGAAATCCGCATTGCAACCGACCTCATCAAGACGTCGGATCAATACTGCATGGATCTTAAGAACGCGCTGTCGCTGTATGAAATCGACAAAGACAGCATTGAAGGCGTTATCATCTCCTCGGTTGTGCCGCAGCTTCTCAACTCATTCCGCACGGCGGTGCTCAAGCTGACCGGTAAAAAGCCCATGGTTGTCGGTCCGGGGATTCGTACCGGACTGAACATCAAGCTGGATGATCCATCGCAGATCGGCAGTGACCTGATCGTCGCCGCAGTAGCAGCGCTCAGGGAATATCCTGCGCCGCTGATTCTCATCGACATGGGCACCGCCACCACCATTTCCGTGATTGACAGCACCCGCAGCTATATTGGCGGCTGCATCTGCCCGGGCGTGCGCATCTCGGCAGAGGCGCTTTCCGCGCGCGCGGCGCTTTTGCCCGCCATCAATCTGGACGCACCCAAAAAGGCCATCGGCAAAAACACGTCTGACTGTATGCGCAGCGGCATTATGCTTGGCGCGGCAGCCATGCTCGACGGCCTCGTTGACCGGATGGAGGATGAGCTTGGCGAAAAGGCCACCGTGATTGCAACCGGCGGTATTTCGCGCTTTGTTATCCCTATGTGCCGGCGTGAAATTCTCTATGATCGCAATCTTCTGCTCAAGGGATTGGAAATTCTCTATCATAACAACAGCAAAAAATAAGCGTGGCGTGCCGCGCATGGAATGGATATGATCACATGGAGCGCTCTGAGCCTGACAGAACATTTCTTTCGGAACGGAAGCTGAAAACGCTTGCCGCCGCAATTCCGACGCCATTTTATCTGTATGACGCCGCCGGGATTGCTGCGCGTGCCGCATCACTGCAAGCGGCGTTCTCTGCGCTTCCGGCGTACCGCAGTTTCTTTCCGGTGTGCTTCTGTCCATATCCGGAAATTCTGACACTGCTCCATGACGCAGGCTGCGGTGCACTCTGCCGCAACCAGCATGAACTCCAGCTTGCATACGAATCTGGCTTTCTTCCGCAGGATATTCTGTATTCCGGCGTTGGTGAATGTGACCGCACCATTATGTGCATAGCGGACAATCCGCAGCTTCTGCCGCCCACGCTTCCGCAGCGGATTCTTCTGCGCTATAATCCAGGCGGACGGCTGACGCTTGGCGCGAAAACACTTTATGCACTTGACCGCAGCCGCCTTGGTATGCCAAAAGATGATCTGATTCGCACAGCGCAGCTATTGAAGAGCTATGGCGTGCAGGAAATTGGTCTCAGCTTTTCCGGCGCGTCAAACGAGCTTCGCACTGAGTATCTGCCCGCCGTGGCAAAGCTTCTTTTCACGCTTGCGGCGGAGCTGCGTAAGCAGCACGACATCCGCGTGTGCTGCTGTTGTCTTGGCGACGGTCTGGGCGTTTCACTGAAGCCGGAGATTCCAGATGCTGACGCTGCCCTGTGTGCAAAGCAGATTCTCGCGCTTTACCGCGAAATCCTCACGCCGGCTGGACTTGGCGAACTGCCGGTCTATCTGACGCCCGGCCGGTATCTGCTTGCGCCGAACGCCATTTTCCTGACGCACGTTTTGTGCTGTAAGCGGCGCGCAGTACCGCTGATTATCGTTGACGCAGCCGCGTCGCAGTTTCCCGATACCGCGCTGAAAGGCCGCGTTCACCACATCAGCGTGCTTGGTAAATGCACAGCCGCTGCGTGCCAACAGGTCTGCGCCGTGGCGGCGCAGACGGATTTCCAGCTGTTTTCACCGTCGTGCGTGTTGCCGCCTGTTGAGGCGGGTGCACTTCTCGTGTTCCACACCGCCGGATGTGTCAGCCGCAGCTATGTTCCCGGCGACGGCTTTGCGCCTGCGCAGCAGTATCTGCTGATGCCGGACGGCACAACCGAGCCGCTCGCATCTACAGCATGGTAAACACCAGCACCAGACACGCAACGCAGCATCCGCCAATGGTCAGCGTCATTGCACCCTCAATCAATGACAGCGCCGTCTGCATCCACGTGCGCGCATTGCGGCGAACACGCGTTTTTTGCGGCAGATACTGCCCAAGCTCAATTACATTACTGTTTTCTGCGTACTTCATTTGAATCTCCCTTTCTGCATTTTCTTCATCTGGCAATAGTATACCGTAGTGTATGTCCCATAAAACGGACGTTATATAGAAAGGAGCAATTTCATGCTTGCTGAACAATTCTATCTCCCCTCCAACGGCGCGGGTCGGATTTTCTGCCGCAAATGGCTTCCAGAGGGACAACCAAAGGCCGTTGTCCAGATCATCCACGGCATTGCCGAGCACGCCGGACGCTATGACGATTTTGCAAACTTCCTGACGCAGTACGGCTACGCCATCGTGGCCGACGACCATATGGGCCACGGCAGCTCCATTGAGGACGGCACCGCCGGCTATTTCCATGGCGGCTGGCTGGCAGCAGTTGCCGATGAAAAAATGCTGCGCGACAAAACCGCCGGCGAATATCCCGGCGTCCCCTATTTTATGCTTGGCCACAGCATGGGCTCGTTCCTGCTGCGCACCTATCTCTACACCTACCCCGATACCATCGAG
>CAKTUT010000082.1 GCA_934621665.1 uncultured Oscillospiraceae bacterium
CGACAGTCCCCTCTCCACATCGAACTACGCGCCGCCTGTATGGTGACAGCTCTCCCAATGATGGTTGTAGCCACAGAATGACACAGGTGAATCGACTGCGGTGCGAGTGGCAGCGTATTACGCATTCGCCGATGGATTTGCATTGCACCATGTAGGGGCGGACGACTCTGTCCGCCCGTGCCCTCAATTTTGTTGCATCATGTAGGGGCAGATGCTGTCTGCCCGTGCTCTTGATTTTGCTGCATTCTGTAGGGGCGGACGACTCTGTCCGCCCGGCCGCGCGGTTCGCACCGCGCAAAAAATGGCCGGCGCATTGCTGCGCCGGCCGGAGGGTGCGGGAAAACGCAATGTTTTGATTGAGAAAAAATCAGATATACTGCTGGGTATTCACGTCAATGACGCCGCGGGTGGTGATGCGCAGCGTGGGGATGACGGGCAGCGCCATAAAGCTGAGCGTCATGAACGGGTCGATGCCATGGTTTACGCCAAGCGCGTGCGCCGCGTCCTTTGCCGCCTCCAGATCGGTGTTGACTCTGGCAAGCGGGGCGTTGGACATGATACCCGCAATCTCCAGCACAACCTCGGCTGTCACCTGCTCATGGTCTGCCACAACGATGCCGCCGCGGTTTTCCACAATGCGGTTTGCCGCAAAGGCCATGTCGCGGGAGTTCGTGCCGACGACGATGATGTTGTGCGAGTCGTGCGAGATGGAGGTCGCCACCGCGCCGGACTTGAGGCCGTAGCCCTGAATATAGCCAAGACCGATGTGGTGCGTGTTCTTGTGGCGCTCGATGACGGCGATTTTCAGGATGTCCTTTTCCGTATCGACATGGTCGGCATAGCCGTTGTCGGTGGTGACGATTTCTCCGGGGATCATGCCGATCACGCCGCGCGGCCGCGCGTCCTGGAAATCGGTATATTCCAGATGCGCCACGTGGAACGTGTCATGCGCGCGCTGGTCAAGGTATTGCTCAATCTCGGGTGCGGGGAAGTCGCGCAGCTCACCATGGTCATAGTAGAGCTCACCCTTTTTAAAGACCATCTCAACGTTAAAGTCCTTGAAGTTGTCGATGATGCACAGGTCAGCCAGATAGCCGGGGGCGATTGCACCGCGGTTATTAAGCAGGAAGTAGCGCGAAGCGTGGTGTGCGGCGGCCTTGACGGCGATAATCGGGTCAACGCCGTATTTATTGATGGCCTCGCGGCAGATATAGTCGATATGACCCTTTTCAAGAAGATCGTTCGGGTGCTTGTCGTCTGTGCAGAACATGCAGCGCTCGGCGTACTGCGTGGTCAGCAGCGGCACAAGCGCCTCCAGATTGCGCGCAGCCGTGCCCTCGCGGATCATGATGAACTGACCGCGGCGCAGCTTTTCCAGCGCGTCGTCAAACGTGGAGCACTCATGGTCGGAATAGACGCCGGCGGCGACGTAGGTATCAAGGTCCTTTCCCACAAGGCCGGGCGCGTGGCCGTCGATCTTCTTGTGGTGCGCCTGCGAGGCGACGATCTTGGAGACCACCTCCGCGTCGTTGTGAATGACGCCGTAGGCGTTCATCATCTCGGCCAGACCCTGTACACGCGGGTAGTCATAGAACGAGTCAATCGCGCGATAGTCAAGGCTTGCGCCGGACTCGTCCATGGGCGTGGCGGGCACGCACGACGGAAGCATAAAACGCACGTCGATGGGCAGTCCCTCCGTTGCCTGGAACATATAGTCGATGCCGTCTGTGCCCATGACGTTTGTGATCTCGTGCGGGTCTGTAATGACGGTGGTTGTGCCGTGCGGCAGAACCGCCTTTGCAAACTCGCGCGGCGAGACAAGACTGGACTCCAGATGGATGTGCGCATCGACAAAGCCCGGACAGACGATCTTGCCCGAGACGTCAATCTCACGCTCGCCCTCATAGTTGCCCAGACCAACGATCAGGCCGTTTGCCACGGCGATATCGCACGTAAGCAGCTCATTGGAAAAGACGTTGACATACGTCGCGTTCTTCAGCACCAGATCGGCTTTCTGGCGGCCGGACGCCGCCTCGATCACGCGCTGCTTTTTGATGAGCTTGCGCTGAATTTTACCTGCATAACTCTCTTTGATTGCTGCCATACACGTCATCCTTTCTGCGGTTTCTCTATATTAAGCTGTGCTTATGTCTTATCTTAGCAGAGATTATAGCACAACGGGTTCCCATTGTCCACTGGTAATTTCGGATTTTTCTGTAACAGACCGCGCGGCAGTCTTTTCCAATCAATTTAGCCTCCCCTTTTGCGGAAATTGCATAAATTCATTCGCTTTTGTTTGGATTTTTTTACAATTTACAAGATTTTCACGTCTCGTTATACTAAAAATACGCAGAGCTGACGCTGGAACAGCATGTTCTCTGCGGAAAAAAAATCGAGAGAAAACGGAGGAAACCTTATGCAAACGATACCCCTGATTATTGTCGCTGCGTATCTGATTGGCATGCTGATCGTCGGCTTTGTCGTCGGCAAGCTGAAGATCAAGGACAGTAAGGACTACATGGTTGCAGGCCGCCGGATGGGTCTGTTCATGGTTGCGTTCTCGCTGTCGGCCAACAACATCGGCGGCGGCTCTACCACCGGCCTTGCTGCAAAGGCTTTCGGCGCGTGGGGCATGAGTGCCGTCTGGTACGTGCTTGCCGCGTCCATCGCCATGATTCCGCTTGCATACTTTGCCCCCAAGATCCGCAAAACCATGGCCGTCACCATTCCGGAGGTCGTCGGCCGGCGCTTTGGCAAATTCTCCAGCAATTTCTCAGCCGTTCTCAACATTCTGGCGCTGTTCTGCCTGACCTCGTCGCAGATTGCGGCCTCCGGCGGCGTTGTCTCCACGCTCACGGGTATTCCGCTGAACGTTGCGCTGGTTCTGGCCGGCATCGTCATCATCCTTTACACCACGTTCGGCGGCATGATCGCCGACCAGGTGTCTGACCTGATCCAGTTTATCATCATTCTTGTCGGCCTCGCCATTGCAACGCCAATTGTTGTCAAGGGCTGCGGCGGCTGGCAGGCCATCTCCGCGGCGCTGCCCGGTGAGCAGCTCAGCTTTACAAAAATCGGCTGGGTTCCCATCGTCGGCTATATGTTCAACTATTTCTGTACGTTCCTGTCAGGCCCTGAAATGGTCTCGCGCTTTGAATCGGCCAAGGATGAAAAGACCGCACAGCGCGCGTCGCTTCTGTCTGCTGTGCTGATGGCAGCCATGGCCATCTTCCCCACGCTGCTCGGTCTTGCAGCGCTGGCCGTCAAGGATACGCTCCCGGCACTGGCTGAAAACGGTTCGAACGCCATGATGGCCGTCACCAGCGCGCATGCGCCCGCCGTCATCACCGGCATCGTCTCCGCGGCGATCATCTGCGCCACGATGTCCTCGGCCGACTCCAACCTGCTGTGCATGTCCACCATGGTCATGAACGACCTGTACATGGGCAACGCGAAAAACGCAACGGCGCTTTCGGAGAAGCAGATCATCACCTATACGCGTATCTGCAACGTTGTCTTTGCCGTCGTCGCCATGCTCATCTCGATGCTGGGCGTGCCGCTGGTCACGATGAACACATTTGCATTCGGCATCCGCTGCGCAGGTCCGTTTGCGGCCTATGGTCTCGGCCTTGTCATACCGAAAGCCACGAAGAATTCCGGCATTATCTCTATCATCACCGGCACAATCGGCTTTATCTTCTGGCAGATTCTGTCCAAGGGTGATTTCTATATCGGCATTCTGCCGGTTGTCTTTGGCTGCGCCGTGGGCGCGCTCACATTCTTTGTTGTCAACGCCATCGAGTGGAAGCGCGGCGTACCTGCTGCCCCCTCGCCGTATATTGACGAAGAATAAGTTAAACAGAAAGGGGCTGTCTCACTAAGAGACAGCCCCTTTTGTCATTTGAACTTTTTCCATTCCGCTACGGCCTGCTGGTCGCAGCGGTTATTCTTTTCGTTCGCGGCATGACCCTTGACCCAGTGATAATGCAGCTCATGCTGGCGGCTGAGCCCCAGCAGCATATCCCACAGATCCGGGTTCAGCGCGGGCTTTTTGTCGGACTTGACCCAGCCCTTGCGCTTCCAGCCCCACGCCCAGCCCTTTTCCATGGCGTCAATGACATACTTGGAATCGGAATAGAGCTCCACCACGCACGGCTCTTTCAGCGCAAGCAGCGCCTGTATCACCGCCGTCAGCTCCATGCGGTTGTTCGTTGTGGATTCCTCACCGCCGGAGAGCATCTTCTCCGTGCCGCCGTACTCCAGAATCGCCGCCCAGCCGCCCGGACCGGGATTGCCGGAGCACGCGCCGTCGGTGTAGATTGTAACCGTTTTCATCGCTTATTCTTCCGCGGGTGCGCCGGAGGCAGATGCAGCTGCCGGTTCAGCGGCGGTTTCCGGACTTTCAGTCGCTTCCGCGCTTTCGGTCTCGGCCGTCTCCTCGCGGTCAACGCGCTCGATGGAGATCACGCGGCTGTCGCCCTCCACGCGCATCAGGATAACACCCTGCGTATCACGCTTATAGATATTGATGTCGGAGGCCGCCATGCGGATGAGCACGCCGCCGGACTCAATGAGCATCACATCGTCGCTGTCGTCCACAATCGCCACGCCTGCCACGCGGCCGGTCTTGGCCGTCAGGTTATAGTTCTTCAGACCCTTGCCGCCGCGGCCCTGCGGGCTGCGCTGGCCGTTTTCGCCAAGACGCATATACTCCATCATCTCGGTGCGCTTGCCATAGCCCTGTTCGGTTACGGTCAGCAGCTGCTTGCCGTGTCCGGCAATGCCCGCGCCGACCACATAGTCGCCGTCAGACAGTGCAATGCCGCGCACGCCCGCCGCGTCGCGTCCCATGACGCGCACGTCGTTTTCGCTGAAGCAAATGGCCATGCCGTCGGCCGTGGCAAGGATGATGTCGTTTTCGCCGTTCGTTTTCATAACGGCAATCAGCTCATCGCCCTCAACCAGCGTCAGCGCGCGGATGCCCGCCTTTCTGGCCGTATTCAGACTTTCCAGCGTGATGCGCTTGACCGTGCCCTGCTTCGTGACAAACAGCAGGAAGTCCTCGTCAAATTCGCGCACAGTGATGCCCGCCGTGACCTTTTCGCCCGGCTCAAGCGGAAGAATATTGACAATATTCGTACCCTTGGCAGTACGTCCTGCCTCGGGAATCTGATAGCCCTTGCGGCGATGGACTCTGCCCATGCTGGTAAAGAAGAGAATATAGTCGTGCGTGGACGCGGAGAACACGCCATCGACAAAGTCCTCCTCCTTGAGCGTCTGACCGGTTACGCCGCGGCCGCCGCGCTTCTGGCTGCGATACGTCGCCGCCGGGACGCGCTTAATATAGCCGCTGTGCGACATGGTAAAGACGCACTGCTCCTCCTCGATCAGATCCTCAATGTCAATTTCGTCCTCAACGTCCTGAATCTCGGTCAGACGGTCGTCGCCGAACTTGTCGCGGATGGCGATCAGCTCGTCTTTCAATACGCCCTTGAGCATTTCCTTGTTCGTCAGCAGCTCGCGGTAGTATTCGATGCGCTTTTCCAGCTCATCATACTCGTTTTGCAGCTTTTCGCGCTCCAGACCCTGCAAACGCTTCAGCTGCATATCCAGCACAACCTGCGCCTGAATTTCAGACAGGCTGAACCGTTCCATCAGACGCTCTTTCGCGTCGTCATAGCTCTCGCGGATGGTCTTAATGACCTCGTCAATGTTCTCCTCGGCAATCAGCAGACCCTGCAGCACGTGCTGGCGCTCAAGCGCCTTTTTCAGATCATACTGCGTCCGGCGGGTGATAATCTCTTCCTGATAGATGAGGTATTCGTCCAGAATATGGCGCAGCGAGAGAATGCGCGGCTGCTTCTGGTCGTTGACCAGCGCCAGCATCGTCACGCCGAACGTGGTCTGCATCTGCGTCTGGGCAAACAGGCGGTTGAGAACCACCTGCGCGTTCGCGTCGCGCTTGAGCTCAATGACGATGCGCATACCGTTGCGGTCGGTCTCGTCGCGCAGGTCGGAGATGCCCTCAATGCGCTTGTCGCGCACCTGATCGGCAATGGCTGAAATGAGCATCCGCTTATTGACCTGATAGGGAAGCTCGGTGACAATGATGCGCTGGCGGTTCTGACCAAACTCCTCAAGCTCGGTGCGGGCACGGACGGTGATCTTGCCGCGGCCGGTGGAGTAGGCGGCGCGGATGCCGCTGCGTCCCATGATAATGCCCCTGGTTGGGAAATCCGGACCCTTGATATACTCCATCAGGTCGGCAAGCTCCGCCTCGGGATTGTCCAGAATGCACACGCACGCGTCAATGACCTCGCGCAGGTTGTGCGGCGGGATATTTGTGGCCATGCCGACGGCAATGCCGCTTGAGCCGTTAACGAGCAGGTTTGGGAAACGCGAGGGCAGCACGCGCGGCTCTTTGCGCGATTCGTCGAAGTTCGGATCCCAGTTGACGGTGTCCTTGTCGATGTCGCGGAGCATCTCATTGGAGAGCTTGGACATTCTGGCCTCGGTATAACGGTAGGCCGCGGGGGGATCGCCATCAACCGAGCCAAAGTTGCCGTGGCCGTCAACGAGCGGATAGCGCATGGAAAAGTTCTGCGCCAGACGCACCATTGCGTCATAGACCGATGCGTCGCCGTGCGGATGATAACGACCCAGCACGTCGCCGACGCATGTCGCCGACTTTTTAAAGGGCTTGTCTGACGTCAGACCGTCCTCGTACATGGCGTAAAGAATGCGCCGGTGCACGGGCTTAAGGCCGTCGCGCACATCGGGCAGTGCACGTCCGACGATCACGGACATGGCATAGTCAATGTAGGACTTCTGCATCTCATTGACAAGCTCGTTTTCTACGATTGTCTGATCCGGGAACAGAATATCCTCGGGCTTATAGTCTTTTTTATGTGCCATAGATTATAGTCTCCTTTGGAAAGGATCGGAGTTTGCTTTGCCGGGCGGACAAAGCCCGCCCCTACGGCGTAAAATGGAAAATCAACATGGTTTCGCCGGAAAACCGCCATAAAACGGGAGGTTCCTGTGGGTCGATGTGGGCATCGACCCCTACGGCGCGAAACGGAAAAATGTTGCGTTTTGTGAGGTCTTTTGTAGGGGTGAAAGCGGGGTGGGATGCAAAACGAAAATCCTGCGGCTCAGATATCCAGATTCACGACGTATTTTGCGTTTTCCTCGATGAATTCCTTGCGCGGCTCTACGGCCTCGCCCATCAAAACGGTAAAGATCTGATCGGCGGCCACGGCGTCGTCCAGCGTGATGCGGCGCAGCGTGCGCGTCTCGGGGTTCATGGTTGTCTCCCACAGCTCGTGCGGGTCCATTTCGCCAAGACCCTTGAACCGCGAGATATCCACCTTGACATTCGGGTTGCCGCCGCGCATTTCGCCCGACAGCTCGTCGCGCTGCTCGTCGGAGAACGCAACCTTTACCGTCTTGCCGCGCGTCAGCTTATAAAGCGGCGGGACGGCGGAATAGACATAGCCCTGCTCAATCAGCGGCCGCATGAACCGGAAGAAGAACGTCAAAAGCAGCGTCCGGATATGCGAGCCGTCCACGTCGGCATCGGCCATGATGATGACCTTGTGATAGCGCAGCTTTTCCAGATTAAATTCATCGCCGATGCCCGCGCCAAGCGCCGTAATGACAGGCTGAAGCTTGTCGTTGCCATAGACCTTGTCGGC
>CAKTUT010000083.1 GCA_934621665.1 uncultured Oscillospiraceae bacterium
GTTTGACGCGTCACGCGAGGAACATAGGGCTATGCCCGCATATGAAGAACCCCCGGTTTTACCGGGGGGTTCCTTTTGTTTACGTCAGCGTCTCAATTGTCACGCCGCTGTAGTAGTATTGCAGAATCTGGCGATAGGTATAGCCCTGCTGCGCCATAAAATTTGCACCATATTGGCTCATGCCCACGCGGTGACCAAAGCCCTTGACGTCAAAGATGAATGCGCCATTTTCAAACGCAGCAGTAAACTGCGTAGAGTTGAGTCCAAGAATGCGCCTCAGCTGCACGCCGCTGAAGCTCGCGTTTCCGATTTCCATCGTCGCGACACCATCCCCGCCGGTATAACTGACTGCACCAAGCCATGCTTCCGGATTTTCCGGCAGGATAAGGGCTGTATCGACGGAGCAGAGAAGCTGCGCCAGCTCGTCCGGTGAAAATTCCACGCGGCTTTCATAGCGCGGCGCGGCCTCCTCACCAAAGCTTTCTACCGACCGAAGATACGGCATATCCGTCCCCCAGACGGCAAGCGCATCCTCTGTCCGCCCGCCGGAGCAGGAAAAATACGTTGCGTCAATCAGTGCTCCGTCGTACGTCATAACCTCGCCCTGCGTCTGCATTACGGCACGCAGGGCTTTTTCCATCACCGCGTCGTAGTCGTTTCCGAATTTTTCTTTCAGCTCTGCAACGCTTGTCCATGCCTGACAACAACTGCTCTGCGTGCATACATCTGCGCCCGGATGTTTTCCGGTGCGAGCCTGCCGGTAGAAAAATGTACGCGCCGCCACGCACTGCGCGCTCAGCGCCTCCGGTTCAAAACTGGCAGGCATTTCACTCAGCAGCACGCAGCAAAGATATGAGGTTTCGTCCTGCTGTAAAAGCGTATCGCCGCACAGCAGCCGAACCGTATGACCATCCGGCGCAGCAGGGCTTCCTGTCTCCGCCGGATTCGGCATCTGCGTTTCGGGCGATATGGAAGTAATTGATGCCTGTGGGATTTCATTTGATATTTGCCTGGCATCGTCTCCGGCCTGTCCCGTTGGAATCAGTAAAATGGCAAGCAGCGACAGCGCGCCGCTGATGATAATCTGTCTCACAAAACCACCTCCATGTTCGATGGTATGCGCCGCGGCGCGCAGCTATGCACAAAGACGGATGTCATAACGGGACAGGCAGCGAATAGACTGTAGCGGGAGTGATGATATGCAGAATTTGCAGTCGGTGTTGCAGCTGCTGTCCACAGCGTGCAGCGCGGCGCTTTCGCCGGACGAGCTTTCCCGTGTGGAGGAATTTCGCCTGCGCGCGGGACAAGTACCAACCGCAGTCATCGGCGGAGCAGAACGCCGTTTGTGCACGCAGCGTGTGACGTGCAGTGAGCTTGAACGGCTGCTTGCCACAGCGATGGAGCATTCGTGCTACGCCGTGGCAGAGAAGCTGCGCGAGGGCTTTTTAACACTTCCGGGCGGACACCGCCTTGGCGTATGCGGCACGGCTGCGATACAAAACGGAACAGTGATTTCGCTGCGGGATATCTCATCTGTCTGCATCCGCATTGCGCGGCAGATTCCGGCTGCACCGGACGGCGTGGAGCACTGGCTGGATCGCCCGACCCTGATTCTGGGGCCGCCCGGAAGCGGAAAGACGACACTCTTGCGTGACTGTATCCGGCTGCTTTCCTACAAAGGGCAGCGCGTCAGCGTTGCGGACGAGCGCGGCGAGCTTGCAGGCTGCTGCGGCGGCATGCCCCAGATGGACATTGGCAGCACCGCGGATGTGTTGTCCGGCTGCGCAAAGAGTGCAGCCGTGATGATGCTGCTTCGCACCATGAACCCACAGTGGATTGCGGTGGACGAGATCACCGCGCCGGAGGATATGGACGCAATTGCGCAGTGTAGCTATTGCGGCGTAAAAATTCTCGCTACGGCGCATGCAAGCTGTGCGGCGGATTTGCAGCGGCGGCCGCTTTATCAGCAGCTGTGTTCACTTGGAATATTCGAAAAACTGATGATTCTGGACGCGCAGAAACGCGTCCGGCTGGAAAGGATGGGGTAAATGCTGCGTGCATTTGGGGCAATCTGCATTCTGACAGGCGCAAGCACGGTTGGCTTTGGCTGCGCGGCAGGCGTGCGCCGTCAAACGCGTCAGCTGGCAGAGCTGTGCACATCGCTTGAGATGATGCAGTCGGAGATTGAATACCGTATGACACCGCTGCCGCAGCTGCTACAGCAGCTGTCAAGCGGATGTCAGACGGCAGTGGGTGAGCTGTTTCTGCGCTGGGCGCAGATTCTCTCGCAGCCCGACGGCGCAACGGTATCATATGCGTTTCGGCGCGCACTTGGGTCTGCGCATTCGCTGGCGCTCTCCAGACAGAGCGTACAGGAGCTTGGCGCACTGGCGCTGAGTCTGGGGCGCTTTGACGCGGCGGGACAGGCACGCTCAATTGCAGCATCGTGTGCAAGACTTCGGCAGGAGCTGTCCTTTTTGGAGGCGGAAAAACGCGCGCGCTGCCGTAGCTATTGCACGATTGGTGTGTGCGCGGGACTGGCGCTGGCGGTGATATTGCTGTAGATGGAGATTGATCTGATTTTTAAAATCGCAGCCGTTGGGATAATCGTATCCATCCTCAATCAGGTTCTGGTGCGCTCCGGGCGCGAGGAGCAGGCCACCATGACGTCGCTTGCAGGGCTGGTGGTTGTACTGATGATTGTGGTACAGCGGATTGCGGATTTATTTGAACTGGTGAAGAACCTGTTCCATTTTTAGGCGCGATGACGGAGTTTTTACAAATTGCGGCGCTGTGCGTGATCGGTGCGGTGCTGTCGCTGATGCTGAAAAAGAAAAGTCCCGCATTTTCGTACTTGCTGACCATCGGCTGCTGTACGGCAGCGCTTGGCGGCGCAGCAGCACTTTTTCAGCCGGTTTTGCAGTTTTTTACGCAGCTGCAATCGCTTTCGGGGCTGAGCGCTGCGGTAACCGCGCCGCTGCTGAAAACGGTGGCAATTGGCCTGATCAGTCAAATTGCCGCGGTATTTTGTCTGGACGCGGGACAGCAGTCACTGGCCAAAATCGCAGAGCTCTGCGGCGGCGCGCTGGCTATGGCGGCGCTGATGCCGCTGGCGCAGCTGTTTTTGCAGACAATGCGCACACTGATGGGAGGATAGATGAGACGCTTCTTGCTTTTTGCTGCAGTTTTGCTTCTGCTGTCCGTCCCGGTTCTGGCGAGCGACGTTCTCTCACGTGAAGCGGACATCTTGCAGACAGATACGCTGTATAACGGACTTGACGCGGACGCATCCGGCCTGATTGGCGACGCAAGCCCGGTACAGACTGACGGCTTTGGTGCGCGCCTCATTTCGATGCTTTATGATGTGCTGGCTGACGCAGAGCCGGGGATACGTGCGGCACTGCAAGGTGGAGCAGGACTATTGTGCATTGTCCTTTTATGTGCGCTCGCATCCGGTATACAGACACCATTTTCCGACGCAGCGGTACGCCTTGCGGGCGCGCTCGGCATTACGCTTGCGTGTGCAGGAAGCTTTGGAAGCATGGTGCAGCTGGCCGACCAGACGCTGGCGCGCATCGACAGCTACGTGACGCTCCTTTTGCCGGTACTATCGTCGGTGCTTACGGCCGCCGGCGGCGTAACCTCCGGCGGCGCATTGTATGTCGGCTCATGCCTGTTTTTTGACGTGCTGGTGCGGGCAATCCGGATGCTGCTGATGCCGCTGGTATATGCATATCTGGCAATGGCGGCTGCTGAATGTGCCGTTGGACAGGAGCGGCTGCTGCATATCCGGGAATTGATTGGTTGGGTAATTTCCGCAGCGCTGAAAGGCATTATGTATCTGTTTACGGCATATCTTGCCATCACCGGGCTTGTCAGTGGGAGCGCCGATGCTGCAACGCTGAAAGCGGCAAAGGCTGCGTTTTCAGGTGCAGTGCCGGTGGTGGGCGGCATTATTTCTGATGCGTCGGAGTCGGTGCTGGCCGCTGCGGCAATTCTAAAAAACTCGGCTGGCGTATTTGGAATGCTGGCTGTTGCGGCGATTGCGCTTGCGCCGTTTGTGCGCATTGGGACGGAGTATCTTGCTATGAAGCTGGCCGCAGCGGTCAGCGGCGCATTCGGCGCGAGTGCGCACACAAAGCTTCTGGGTGCACTCTCCTCGGCGATGGGGTATCTGCTGGCCATGACGGGCAGCGCGGCGCTGATGGCGCTTTTCAGCTGCACCTGCTTTATAAGGGCGGTGAACGGATGATGGATGCGGTTCGGGAATATCTTCTTTCGCTTGTCTGCACGTCGATGCTGACGGCGCTTGTGATGACGCTGATGCCAAAGGGGAGTGCGCGGCGCGCAGCGGCCATTGCCTGTGCGCTGCTGCTTGCCATTACGGCACTGCGTCCGCTTGGCGGGCTTGACGGCGAAACGCTTTCGCAGGCGCTTAGCCGCGCGCGGATGGAGGCGGAATTTGCGCGCACCGGCGTGGAGGTGCGAAACCGCGAACTTGTTGCGGCTATCATAAAAGAAAACAGCGAGTCATATATATTGGACAAAGCCTCGTCGATAGGACTTCAACTGGAGGCGGAGGTGACGGTTGCGGGTGAGGATACTTATCCATATCCTGCCGCTGTGACGATTACCGGCTATGCCGACGCAGAAAAGCGTCGGCTGCTGACACAGTATATTGAGGAAAATCTTGCAATTGCGGAGGACGCGCAGACGTGGAAGTGACAAAAAGGGCAGGCGGCACAGCAGAGCGGATAAAAGACGCCGTAAAAAAGCTGGGCGGATATCAATATGTGCTGGCCGTGATTTTATTCGGCGCGCTTTTGATGCTGCTGCCGCGCGGATGCGAAACAAGCGCCGCACAGCAGCCTGCCGTGCAGGCGGTGCAGTCACCGTCAGAGCAGACTCTGCTGGAATCTGAGCAGGCGCGGCTGGCCGCAATTTTGTCCAGCGTGGATGGAGCAGGGAAGTGCGAGGTGCTGCTGAGCGTGGACTATGGACGCGAACAGCTTTACCAAACGGACGAGGAAAGCCGCAGCGCAGACGGCGAACAGTCAACACAGCTGCAAACCGTCTTTGCGCAGACATCTGGGTCAGAAAAACAGCCTGTTGTGCGTGTGACGCGCTGGCCGGTATATAAGGGCGCGATTATCGTCTGTGAGGGCGCTGACCGCCCGGCGGTCAAGCTGAAGCTTATTGAAGCTGTCTCCAGTCTGACAGGACTGGGAAGCGATAAAATCAGTGTGCTGAAAATGAAAGGTTAATAGGAGGATGCGGAATGAAAATCTGGAAACGAAATGCCATCATCGCTGCGGTATTGCTGCTGGTGTGCGCGGGAATTTATCTCAACTGGTCGTTCGGGCAAAAGGCCGAAGCGGCCGACCTGACAGAAAGCCTGGACGCGGAGCAGGTGATGGGCGATGAAACGCTTGTTCTGTCGCAGCCGCAGGATGTTCTGGCCGAGTCCGAGAGTGACAGCGTACAAGCGTCGGCTGACTACTTTGCGCAGGTGCGCCTGAGCCGGCAGCAGTCGCGCGACAGCGCGGTAGAGCTTTTGGAGCAGACAATTGCCTATGACGATGAGACCGAGCTTGGAACCAGCGCCACGCAGACGCTCAACGCGCTGGTCTCAACAGCGCTGAGTGAGGCGCAGATTGAAAGTCTGGTCATTGCAAAGGGCTTTGCCGACTGCGTAACGTATATGCAGGATGATGTGGTGTGTGTCGCCGTCAGCGCGCCGGCGGATGGGCTGAGCCAGGCGGATGTGGCGCTGATCTCCGATCTTGTCACAGCGCAGACCGACTATCCGCTTTCACAGGTACGGATTATTGAGGTGAAATCGTAGGATTTTCTGATATTCCCCGTATGTATCAGAAAAAGAGTTGAAATTCCTTGCGTTTGTGGTAGAATGTAGAGTACGAATTTATAGCAACTATCCAACCCATACGGAGGAACAACTATGGCAGACAGCAAAGAGTATTACATTCAGATGCTGGAGCAGGGCTCAATTCAGATTTCCGAGGACGTAATTGCGTCCGTGGCAGCGAGCGCCGTTCTGGAGGTTGAGGGCGTCTGCGGCCTGAACGGGAATATCGGTACAGATATCGCTGAGATGCTTGGCAAGAAAAACCTTGGCAAGGGCGTGCGCATCACGTCTGACAAGGACGGCGCTGTTTTGGTTGACTGCGACGTAGTCGCACGCTTTGGCTATTCAGTGTTTGAGCTTGCAAAGAACGTGCAGGAGGCCGTCAAGGCAAGCCTTGAGTCGGTAACCGGTCTTGCCATTGCAAAGGTCAACGTCAACATCTGTGGCATTGCGCTTCCGCGCGAAAACAAGAAATAACGCAAAAACCCCTTTGCGCGCAAAGGGGTTATTTTCACTGTAACGGCAGAAAGAAAAAGAGAGAACCTAGGGAGAGCAGTATGACCAGAACAAACGCCAGAGAGATTGCAGCGCAGCTTGTGTTTGAAATGAACTTCCGCGCCGGCGAAGATGCGGGCGAGGTTGTCGCCGCGCATCTTGACCCGGACTATTTGCAGACGCTTGGCGCAGAGGATGATATCTACACCGAGTCTGTCGGTGCAAAGCAGTCGGGCTATATTGCCGACACCGTGCGCGGCGTATGCGAAAAACGCGAGGAGCTGGACAGCTATATCGCAAAGTATTCCATCGGCTGGAACATCGGACGCATTTCCAAAATGGCGCGCGCCATCATGCAGCTTGCGATGTATGAGTGTCTGTATGTGCACGACGTGCCGGTCAGCGCGGCGATCAACGAGGCTGTTGAGCTGACGCGCAAGTATGAGGACGAGGATGTCGTATCCTTTGTCAATGGCATTCTGGGTGCGTTTGCGCGCGAGGTCGCGGCGCAATGAGAGCGCTTGGATTTGACACCAGCAACTATACCACCTCGGTGGCGGCTTTTGACGGCGTGGGCGGACACAACTGCTCACGCCTGCTTGATGTACGGCCGGGCGAGCTGGGGCTGCGGCAGAGCGACGCACTGTTTGCGCACGTCAAGCGTCTGCCAGAGCTTGCGCAGCGGCTTTTTGATGAAACAGCGCGCGATACGGTCACAGCCGTCGGCGCAAGCACGCGCCCGCGTGCGGTGGATGGTTCGTATATGCCGTGCTTTTTGGCAGGGCAGTCACAGGGCATAACGCTGGCAAAGGCATTGGATGTGCCGTTTTATGCGTTTTCGCATCAGCAGGGGCATATTGCCGCGGCACTCTGGTCGGCCGGACGGATGGAGCTGCTCGGCCAGACGTTCCTTGCATGGCATCTATCCGGCGGCACGACGGAGCTTCTGCTTGTCCGATCAGACGGCACGGATATCCGTGCCGAGAAAATTGGCGGCACTAGCGATATTTCTGCCGGTCAGGTGATTGACCGGACAGGGAAGCTGCTTCAGCTGCAATTCCCGGCAGGCAAGGCGCTTGACAGGCTGGCCGCAGAATGCAGCAGCAGCGACAGCTTTAAGGTGAAGCTGAATGGACTGGAGTTTTCGTTTTCCGGTCTTGAAAATAAGGTGGCTCAGTATCACGACGCAGGCGTATCGGATGCGCAGACAGCGCGGTATGCGCTGCTCTCTGTCTGCCGCGCGGTTGTAGCTGCAACGCGAGAGGCACTC
>CAKTUT010000084.1 GCA_934621665.1 uncultured Oscillospiraceae bacterium
CCGAAACTCTGTCCGGTTTGCCGGCCGCGTCCTTGCACAAAAATACGGACGCCCATTCCCAGCTATTAGTATAGCGCGTAAATCCAAAAGAATCAAGTTCAAACGTCAAATTATCCAAATAATTCCGTTGTTCTTTTGCACAAAATCGCATCTCATCTGCGTACTTTGCCTGTCGATTTTGTTCTTTTCACAACGACTTTCTGTGGTTTCATTTCTCTGGACGCGGATACAGGATTTGGAATGTTCAGAAATTTTCTGGAAAAAAACATTCTTTTTTCTCATACCTTTCTCCAGAAATTTTTGCGTGCAGCCGCGAAGATTTCGCGAAGTTTTTGGATACCGCTTCAGAATTTTACATTTTTTGTTGCATGGCAGATGCAAAATTGCTATAATTTCAGTTGATTGAAAATTCCACTTTACCGGGACTCACGCTTTGCGCCGTCCGGCAACCCGTTCGGAGGGACACATATTTATGATTTATCAGACACAGGAGCTTTTTGATCTGGAGCACTCGCTGGCAGGCAGCTATCTTGCCGGATTCCAATATCCGTGGCAGGCGTTGGCCGGAATCGGCGATTTGATTCTTGCACTTGGCAAGACGCTTCCGCCCGAGGAATATGAGCAGATTACGGAGCACGTGTGGTTGCACCGCACCGCAAAGGTTGCGCCAAGCGCGTCGATTACAGCACCGTGCATCATCGGCCCGGAAGCCGAGGTGCGCCATTGCGCGTTTATCCGCGGCAAGGCGCTGGTCGGCGCACAGTGCGTGGTCGGCAACTCCACAGAGCTGAAAAACGTCATTCTCTTTGACTGCGTTCAAGTTCCGCATTATAATTATGTAGGTGACTCCATTCTTGGCTTCCGCGCGCACATGGGCGCAGGTGCGGTCACATCGAACGTCAAATCAGATAAAACGCTCGTCGTTGTCCACGACAGAGCTGCGCACATGGAAACTGGGCTTAAGAAATTCGGCGCAATGCTCGGCGATTTTGCTGAGGTCGGCTGCAACAGCGTTCTGAACCCCGGCACGATTCTGGGACGGCGCTGTTCAGTCTATCCCACATCATGCGTGCGCGGCGTTGTCCCGGCAGATCACATCTATAAATCGCAGGGGCAGGTTGTTCTGCGCCAAAGCACCAACGTATGAAGCGTAAAACTGTCATTCTTGCCGTTCTGATTTTGCTGCTGCTTGCGTTTATCTGGGGCAATTCCGTGCAGTCCATTCCAGATTCGCGCGATCGGAGTCTTTCGGTCATGGCGCGCATCCAGCCGTTCTTGGAGCTGTTTGTTGGAAAGGGCAATGTCACAAACCATCTGGTGCGCAAGCTTGCGCACTTCTGCGAGTATTCGCTGCTTGGCCTGTTGCTAACGCATTGGGTTCGGCTGTGGATGCAGCCCACGCCGCGACGCGTGCTGTATGGAATGCTGCTTGGCCTTGCCGTTGCTGTCATTGACGAGACAATTCAGATTTTTTCGCACCGCGGCAGTCAGGTACAGGATGTTATTCTCGATTTTTGCGGCGTAATTGCCGGTACGCTGTTGGGGCTTTTGCTGTCGGCCATCGTCCGGCGTGTCAAGCGGTCACAGAACTAGGAGGAGACGTTATGCAAAACTGGAAATCATACGTGCTTGTCCTGCTGCTGGCTATGGCGCCGGTTGTGGAGCTGCGCGGCGCAATCCCGGCAGGTGTTGCCATGGGGATGGATCTGAAAACCGTGTTTGCGCTCAGCGTTATTGGCAATCTGCTTCCTGTTCCGCTGATCATTCTTTTCATTCGAAAGGTTTTTGCATGGATGAAGCGGCACGGCGGAAAGCTTGCCGCCATCGTCTCAAAGATGGAAGCAAAGGCCGCACGCGGCGCGCAGCTGTTTTATAAGTACGAGCTGCTCGGCCTCTACATTCTCGTAGCCATTCCCCTGCCTGGTACAGGCGCATGGACCGGCTCGCTTGTCGCAGCCATGCTCAATCTTCGGATGCGCTCGGCCGTGCCGGTGATCATCGCAGGCGTTGTAACCGCGGGGCTGATTATGTTTGGCCTTACATACGGCGTCAGCGGACTTGCATCCCTTTTTTAAAGCATCAAACGTAAAACCGCAGCTGGTGGCATTTTCCCACCGGCTGCGATTCCTTTTTAAAGATATCTTCCTGTCATGCTCTGCGGACAGCGCTTTACTTCGTCCGGCGTGCCGCTGACCACAACCGTTCCGCCCTCGTCTCCACCGCCCGGTCCCATGTCGATCACATAGTCTGCGTTGCGAATCAGGTCAAGGTCATGCTCAATCACCACAACCGTCGCACCGTTGTCAATCAGCCGCTGGAACACGCCAAGCAGCGTCTGCACGTCCAGCGGATGCAAGCCAATGGTCGGCTCATCAAACACAAATACCGTGTCCGACTGCCCTTTCCCCATCTCGCTTGCCAGCTTCAGCCGCTGCGCCTCACCGCCGGAAAGGCTCGGTGTGGCCTCGCCGAGCGTCAGATAGCCAAGCCCCAGATCACAGAGCGTTTTCAGCCGCCGCGCAACAACCGGCAGATCGTCGCACACCGGCATTGCCCTCGCCACGCTCATCTCCATCAGCTGCGGAAGCGTATACGCCGTGCCGTCCTTGCGCGGTCGCAAAACCAGCGACGCATCCTTGCCGTAGCGCGAGCCGCCGCAGTCGGGGCAGACAATTTCGACATCCGGCAAAAACTGAATATCAAGACTGATTGAGCCAGTTCCGTCGCACGTTGGGCAGCGGAGTCTGCCGGTATTATAGGAAAAGTCGCCCGCCTTATTGCCAAGGCGCTTCGCGTCCGCCGTTTTTGCGTAAATTTTGCGCAACTCGTCATGCACGTTTGCATACGTCGCCACTGTCGAGCGTATGTTGATGCCGATTGGCGTCGCGTCGATCAGCTTCACCTGCGCAATCCCCGGCGCGGAAACGGTCTTTACATGCTGTGGGAGCGCCTCGCCGCGGATGGATGCCTGCAGGCCGGGAATCAGGCTCTCCAGCACCATAGTTGTCTTGCCGGAACCTGACACGCCGGTAACGGCGGTCATGCGCCCCTTTGGGATTCGAACGGTCAGCGGCTTTACCGTGTGAAGCGCGCCGGTTGTCAGTTCAATCGTACCAAGGTCAAACATTGTCTCCACTCCGGCACGCTCGCGTACCAGCATGGACGATTCTCCTGACAAAAATGAACCGATTTTTGACGACGGATTGTGCGATATCTCGTCAATCGTTCCCTGTGCAAGCACCGTGCCGCCGTTTTCTCCGGCGGCAGGCCCCATCTCCACCAGCCAGTCGGCGTCCTTTAAAATCTGCGTGTCGTGATCAACCAGCACAATCGAGTTGCCGTCCGCAATCAGATCGCGCATCACACCGCGCAGTCCGTCGATATTGGATGGGTGCAGACCGATTGACGGCTCGTCCAGCACATAAAGTACGCCGGTCGTGCGGTTGCGCACCGAGCGCGCCAGCTGGACACGCTGACGCTCACCAGTTGATAGCGTGGCCGCCTCGCGGTCAAGCGTCAGATATCCCAGTCCCAGCTCCAGCAGCCGCAGCGCCATTTCCCGAAACGAATCACAGATGCTTTCCGCCATCGCCACCATCGCCTCCGGCAGCGTGGACGGCACATGGTCAACCCATCTGCACAGCTCAGTCAGCGTCATCCGGCAGACCTCCGGCAGCGTAAACCCATCAATTTGTGGGCTTCTCGCCCGCGCCGACAGGCGTGAGCCGCCGCACTCAGGGCATACGCCCTGCTTTAAAAAGCGCTCCACGCGCTTCATTCCCTTTTCGTCCGTCACCTTGGCCAGCGCGTTTTCCACGGTGTAGACGGCGTTGAAGTACGTAAAGTCCATCTCGCCTGCCGCACCGGTCTTGGAATTCTGGTAGAGCATATGCACCTTGTCCGGCGCACCGTGGAACACAATGTCTCGTTCCTTTTGCGTCAGTTCCCGGAACGGCACGTCTGTGCGCACGCCCTTGTCGCGCGCCATATCTTTCATCAGCGACCACATCAGCGTCTGCCACGGCAGAACCGCCCCCTCATCAATCGAGAGCGACTCGTCCGGCACAAGCGTGCTCTCGTCCACCATGCGGACAATGCCAGTTCCGTCACATTTTTGGCACGCGCCGGTGCTGTTGAACGAAAGCTCCTCGGCCGACGGCGGGAAAAAGTGTGCACCGCATTCCGGGCAAATCAACTCTTTTCCAGCCGCGACATCCAGCGTTGGCGGTACATAATGCCCATTCGGGCAGCGGTGACTTGCAAGGCGCGAGAACATCAGCCGGAGCACGTTTAAAAGCTCTGTCGATGTCCCGAACGTGCTGCGCATACCGGGCACGCCCGGCCGCTGGTGCAGCGCCAGCGCCGCCGGAACATAGCGAAGCTCATCCACCAGTGCCTTTTCCGCCTGTGTCATGCGCCGGCGCGTATAGGTGGATAGCGCCTCCAGATACCGCCGAGAGCCCTCGGCATACAAAACGCCGAGCGCCAGCGACGATTTTCCCGAGCCGGACACGCCGGCAATTCCCACAATTTTGTGAAGCGGAATGTCCACATCCACGTTTTTCAGATTATGTACCCGCGCACCACGCACTTCAATTGCGTCCGGTGCGCCGTTTTTCTGCTCATTCATGCTGCGCCTGTTCCTCCTGCCGCATCTGCGGCGGTATTTTCTCAGATCATTTTATCACATCGCAGCAGATTTATCGACCGGCATTTTACATTTCGCTTTCTTGCTTCAAAATCACATAAAAGCATTCGACTTTTCGCGTTCCTCTGCCCGTACCGCAGCCTATAATTAGGGCTACCGTCGGGCATCAGGATCTGGTGCTCATCGTGCCGCGCAGCCATCCGCTCTCTGAACGAAATTCCATAGGCCTGGCCGAGACGATTCCCTATCCGCAGATTTTCTTCTCAAAGGATGCAGGTCTGCGCGCAGCCATCGACGAGCTATTTCAAAAAATCGGCGCAAAGCCGCAGATCGCATATGAGACACAGGAGGATCAGGTAATCGCTGGGCTGGTTGCGTACGGTTTTGGTATCGCCGTTGTGCCGTATATGGAACTGCTGCGGCAGTTGGATGTGCAGATCATCCAGATTGCAACCCCCACATGGGAACGTGATTTCTGTCCCGCTGCACAGAGCTTTCGGCAGTTTGTGACGGGGCGATGCGGCGGGAAAGCAAAAATTGATTTGTGATGCACAAAAAGCAACACATGACAGACTCATCTGCCATGTGTTGTTTCTTTATTATTCTGAGTTTAACTCTCAAAGAAATGTCTTGGGTTTTCAAACAAGATTTTGTGCAAAACCGCAGGATCAACGCCCATAACAACCAGCGCTGGAATTGCATGCTTAAGAATATACAGCCAGCCGTCTGGGATTACCTCTTCATGCACAAAGCGAAGTGTTTCTGCATCCACAGTATCCCAAAGCGTTGACACAGCTCCAGCGTCATGGCTAAAGAGCATTCGATCCGCCATACCTGCATCAATCATTGCCTTGACCGTTTTTAGGCGCGCATTGGTCGAAACAAAATGTTCATGTTCAAAGCGAATACGCGGTAAGCGGTCTGCACCAAGCCAAACACCTTGATCATACAGCCACGAGATATATTCCATATCTGTTGTATCCAAAAAATGATCAATTCGAATTTTCTCTGGCTTTGCGCCAGCCTCAAACAAAAGCGGCAACTGATATCGCCCAGTCTGCAATTCCGAAGCCGAGTGCAGGAAAATCGGGCAACCAGTTTGAACACTTGCATTTGCAGCTGCATGATGCTGTAAAATACGTCCAGGCGTATCGCATTCGCGATCCATCACTGCTTTGATAATTCCCGCACGGATATCCGTACCGGCCATTCCTTTGGTTAAATCGTCCACTATGATCTGTGAAATTTGGTCTTCACTAAAATGACCAAATGATCCATTCAGATCAAAGAACATTCCCGTTGTGGAAATAATCTGAACACCTGTTTGCTCGGACAGCTCGCGCAGGCGCTTTGGATCACGTCCAAGATCATACGGACTTGCGTCAACGATTGTGTTGATACCATTTTCTTTCAGATCGCGCAATTGCTGCGCAGCACGCTGGATAAAATTCCGTCCAAACAGCTGCGGATAATTTTCCGGAATACCCGCAGCAGAAGCTAAAATATGCTCATGTACCAGCGCGCCGTCAATTTTCTCAGACGAAATTTCGCCGCAAACTGTTTGAATCATTTTCATTTTACGTTCCCCACATGACTTCCGGCAAATAGCTTCCGCGGATTTTCCACATTCGTCTGCTGCAAAACCGATGGATCAACACCAAGCTCCACAAGTTTCGGGAAGAAGCTTTGTTGCAAATAGAGCCACCTACCTGGGATCTGTGCATCAAAAATTTCACGCTGTTGCGCATCCAGTGTGTCAAACACAGGCGTTACACCAGAAAAATCATGGCTGAAAATCATCCGATCTGCCATGCCCGCATCGATCATTGCCTTTGCAGTTTTGATTCTAGTTTCAACCACTACGCCATAGGGATCTCCCGGAATCACCACTCGCGGAATTCGCTCACAACCGAGCCAAACACCCTGATCATAGCACCACTTAATATAGTCCATGTTCGTAGTTTCCAGAATATGATCCAGCTTAATTCTGGCTGGATCAACACCGACCTCACGAAGCAGCGGAATTTGATAGCGTCCGGTCTCAAAGAGCGGATTCGAATGCAGAAATACCGGAACGCCAGTCTCATTTGAGGCAATTCCCGCAGCGTGATGGAGGAATTTGCGTCCTGGCGTGGCTCCCTCCTGATCCATAATCGCTTTGATCATGCCGGCACGAATTCCAGTATCGCCGATTCCTTTTGTCAGATCGTCAATCTGCATCTGCGCGATCTGCTCTTCTTTCCACTTGCCAAGGCAAGGATTCAGCTCAAAGAAGAAGCCAGAGCTGCAGATGATATTGATATCCGCTGCCTCAGCTGCCATTCGCAGCCGCTTGGGATCACGTCCAAGATCGAACGGACTGGCGTCCACAATAGTAGAAACCCCATTCTGTTTTAAACTAGTGAGGTCAGACACAAGCGACTGAAGCCAATCCGACCGGTACATCTGCGGGTAATTTTCCGGGATACCAGCCGCAGAGGCCAGCACATGCTCATGCATCAGGCAAAAGCCAAGCTTGTCTACCGACACTTGGCCTCGCACGGTTTGTACAACATCCATAGCTTCTTTGCCGTCCTCTCTCAATCAGTTTGTCAGCTGATGGTCATCATAATCCGTCGGATTATTCGCACGTGGATCATTCGCAAGCGGGCCAACAACCAGCTCACAGCACTCAAAAATAACGCCAAGCTGCTTACGCAGATCATAGAAATAGCAATCCTTAAGCTTGCCATTTGCCATTGGCTTTCCCTGATAAGCATAGGTGTAAATTGGAATCTCAAGCTCTTCCATATCTGCAACGACGTCGTCACGGCTCTTAAACTTTACGCCAAGATGATGAATACCGTTGCCACCATTTTGAATCAAGAAGTCCGAGTAGGGATTGCCAGGTTCTTTCGTAATCGGTTCGATGATTTCAAAATCAATGCCTCCCAGCGGAAAACGATACAACTCATGATAATACTCAC
>CAKTUT010000085.1 GCA_934621665.1 uncultured Oscillospiraceae bacterium
CGCATATCCCGTGGTGGAGGCCGACGGCTCAGACTCGTCGATGCTGGATAACACGCTGGAATTTCTGATGTTCAGCGGCATTGCGCTTCCCAAGGCTGTGATGATGACGATCCCAGAACCGTGGAGCAAGGATAAGAATATGTCCCGGGAAATGCGTGATATGTTCCACTATTATGCCACAATGATGGAGCCGTGGGACGGCCCGGCGGCTATTTTGTTCTCAGACGGTGATCTGGTTGGCGCGGTGCTCGACCGCAACGGTCTGCGGCCGGCACGTTATCTGGTTACGGACGACGGGTATCTGATTCTGGCGTCGGAGGTGGGAGCGCTGCCCATTGCGCCGGAGAAAATTGTCCGCAAATCGCGCCTTCAGCCGGGGAAAATGCTGCTTGTTGACACAAAAACGGGAACGGTACTGGAGGATCGCGAGATCAAGCACCGCTATGCGACAGAAAATCCCTACGGCGAGTGGCTCGATCAGGAGCTGCTGCAATTGAGCGATATTCCGATTCCAAACCGCAAGGTGCATGAATACAGTGCGCTGGAGCGCCGCCGGCTATATAAAATCTTCGGCTACACCTATGACGATATCCACTGCGCCATTTTGCCCATGGCGAAAAACGGTGCAGAGCCAACGGCGTCGATGGGCGCGGATATTCCGTTGGCGGTGCTGTCGGAAAAGCACCAGCCGCTGTTTTACTATTTCAAGCAGATGTTTGCACAGGTTACAAACCCGCCCATTGATGCGCTGCGCGAGGTAATTGTCACCGATACCACGGTGTATGCGGGTTCTGACGGCAATCTGCTTCGCGATTGCGCAGAAAACTGCCGCGTGCTGCAAATCAACAATCCTGTGCTATCCAGCCGCGATCTTATGAAAATTGAGGGGCTGGATATGCCGGGGCTGCGCGCAAGCAAGGTGTCGCTGCTCTATTATAAGAACTCGTCGCTGGAGCTGGCGCTGGAGCGGCTGTTTGTCGCGTGCGATAAGGCATATTACGCAGGCGCGAACATCCTGATTCTCTCCGACCGCGGTGTGGACGAAAACCACATTGCCATCCCGTCGCTGCTGGCGGTGTCGGCAGTGCAGCAATATCTGGTGCGGACGAAAAAACGCACGGCTATCTCGCTGATTCTGGAGAGCGGCGAGCCGCGCGACGTGCACCATTTTGCTACGCTCTTTGGCTATGGTGCGAGCGCCATCAATCCCTATCTTGCGCAGGACTGCATTGGCGAGCTGGTTGCAGACGGCGCGCTCAATAAGGACTATTACGCGGCGATTGACGCGTATAACAAGGCAGTTCTTGACGGCGTGGTGCGCATTGCCTCCAAAATGGGCATTTCCTGCATGCAGTCGTATGAGGGCGCACAGATTTTTGAAGCTGTCGGCATCTGCAAGGAGGTTGTGGACAAGTATTTCACCAAGACGGTCAGCCGCGTGGGCGGTATTGGCCTTGCGGAAATGAATGAAGCGGTTGTCTGGCGGCATGACCGCGCCTATGACCCGATGGATTTGAGCGTCGATCTGACGGTAGACTCCTCCGGCTTCCATAAGCTTCGCACAGGAAGCGATATGGAGGATCATATGTACAATCCGCTGACGATCCTGACGCTGCAAAAGGCGGTGCAGACGGGCGATTTTGAATGCTTCCGGCGCTATTCCGCCATGGTTGACGATGAGCAGCTGCCGCATACCATTCGCGGCCTGCTTGGCTTCCGTGTTTTGCCCGACAGGACAATCGCACTGGACGAGGTAGAGCCGGTATCGGAGATTGTCAAACGCTTTAAAACCGGGGCGATGTCCTATGGCTCTATTTCCGCCGAGGCGCACCGCTGCCTTGCCATTGCGATGAACCGTCTTGGAGGCAAGTCCAATTCCGGCGAGGGCGGCGAAGAGCCGTCGCGCTTTGGAACAGAGGAGAACTCTGCGATCAAGCAGGTGGCTTCCGCCCGCTTTGGCGTGACGAGCGAGTATCTGGTAAACGCCCGGGAGATTCAGATCAAGCTGGCACAGGGTGCAAAGCCTGGCGAGGGCGGACATCTGCCGGGCGGAAAGGTCTGGCCGTGGATTGCGCATACGCGCCACTCCACGCCGGGTGTGGCGCTGATTTCCCCTCCGCCGCACCACGATATCTATTCTATCGAGGATCTGGCGCAGCTGATCTATGATCTCAAGTGTGCGAACGAAAACGCAAATATCTCCGTAAAGCTGGTCTCGGAAGCGGGCGTCGGCACGATTGCGGCCGGCGTAGCCAAGGCCGGCGCGCAAACGGTTCTGATTTCCGGGTATGACGGCGGCACGGGCGCTGCGCCCAGAAGCTCTATTTATAACGCGGGGCTTCCGTGGGAGCTTGGCGTTGCCGAGGCACACCAGAGCTTGATTGCAAACGGCCTGCGCGGCCGCGTGCGGCTGGAGGCCGACGGCAAGCTGATGACGGGGCGCGATGTTGCCATCGCGTGTATTCTGGGGGCGGAGGAGTTTGGCTTTGCCACTGCGCCGCTGGTCAGCCTTGGGTGCGTGATGATGCGTGTGTGCAATTTGGACACCTGCCCGATGGGTATTGCCACGCAGCGGCCGGATCTGCGGAAGAACTTCTGCGGCAAGCCGGAGTATGTTGTAAACTTTATGGAGTTCGTGGCGCAGGAGCTGCGCATGATTATGGCGCAGCTTGGCGTGCGGCGTGTGGACGATCTAGTCGGCCACACCGAATATCTGCACGTGCTGCCGCATCTGATTACGCAGCGCGCGGCAATGGTGGATGTATCGGGCATTCTGGCGCGCAGCGGCGAAGAAAACTGTCACTTCCAGTCGGCGCAGATGTTTGATTTCCAGCTGGAGCAGACGCTGGACAAGCGGCTTTTGATGGGCATGCTGCCGAAAAAGGGCAAGCCCGCCGCGCCGAAGTGCTGTGAAACGGAAATCTCCTGTACCGACCGCGCGTTTGGCACGCTGTTTGGCGCAGAGGTCACGCGGCGCTATGGCGATACGCTTGCGGATGACACGTTTGTGGTCAACTGCCGCGGCGGCGCGGGACAGTCGTTCGGCGCGTTTTTACCAAAAGGCGTGACGCTTTCGCTGACCGGCGACAGCAACGATTATTTCGGAAAGGGACTCTCCGGCGGTAAGCTGATTGTCCGCGCTGACCCGGCGAGTATATTTGAGCCGTCGGAGAATGTGATTATTGGCAACGTTGCGCTTTACGGCGCAACCAGCGGCAGCGCGTTTGTCTCCGGCATTGCAGGTGAACGCTTTTGCGTGCGCAATTCCGGTGCGACGGCGGTTGTTGAGGGCGTTGGCGACCACGGCTGCGAGTATATGACGGGCGGCACGGTGGTCATCCTTGGAAAAACAGGACGCAACTTTGCGGCCGGAATGTCGGGCGGCGTTGCGTATGTCCTTGACCCGGAGCACAAGCTCTATCTGCGGGTCAATAAGGAGCTTGTCTCTGTGGAGGCGGTGACGAAGAAAGAGGACGTGGCGCGCCTTAAGGAGTTAATCCGCCACCATGTGGAGGCGACCGGCTCAGAAAAGGGACGCGCAGTGCTGATGCACTTTGACGAGCAGCTTGTCAACTTCAAAAAGATTATTCCGTATGACTACAGCCATATGCTCGGGCTGATTGCAAAGTATGAAGCGGCCGGGATGTGCCGCGAGGATGCGGAAATGGAAGCGTTTTTGCGGCGGGAGGAATAAGCATGGGAAAACCAACTGGATTTTTAGAGTATGCGCGCGTAAACTGTCCCGTGCGCGACGCCGCCGCAAGAATGGGCGACTATGCGCCGCTGGAGCTGCCTGTTTCGGAAAAGAATCGCCGCCGTCAGGCGGGGCGCTGCATGGACTGCGGCGTGCCGATGTGTCAGGCGGGCGTGCGGTTTGAGGGCGAGCTGCTGGGCTGCCCGCTGCACAATCTGATTCCGGAGTGGAATGACCTTTTGTGGAGCGGGAGCTATGAGAGCGCGCTGGAACGGCTGCTGAAAACAAGTCCGTTTCCGGAGTTCACCGCGCGTGTGTGCCCGGCGCTTTGTGAAAGAGCGTGCATCTGCGGCCGGATTTCAGAACCGGTCACTGTGCGTGAAAATGAACTGGCCGTTATTGAATATGGCTTTGAAAATGATCTGATGCAGCCGGTTTTGCCGCAGACGCGCTCTGATAAGCGCGTGGCGGTTGTCGGCTCAGGCCCTGCCGGGCTTGCAGCGGCGTATTATCTCAACCGCCGGGGGCATCATGTGACGGTCTATGAAAAGGACGCGCTGCCCGGCGGACTTTTGACCTATGGCATCCCGGAGATGAAGCTGCCAAAGGCGGTGGTTGCGCGCCGGATTGCGCTTTTAAAGCAGGAGGGGATCGCGTTCGTGACCGACTGTGAGATTGGAAAGAATCTTTCGGCGCAGGCGCTTGCGCAGCAGGCAGACGCGGTGATTTTCTGCTGCGGCGCGCAGCAGCCGCGCACGCTTTCCATTGCCGACAGCACGGACGGTGCGGTGTATGCGCTGGACTATCTGCGCGCATCGGCGCAGGGACTACTGGAAAAGCATGCGCCTGTTATTACGGCGGAGGGAAAAAACGTGGTGATCATTGGCGCGGGCGACAGCGCGTCCGACTGTGTGTCGATTGCGCTGCGGCAGCGGTGTAAAAGCATCACGCAGCTGATTCGCAAGCCGAAATCGGCAAAGACGGAGAAACTGGATCATGCGCATGAGGAGGCGCAGCGTGTATTTGGCGGTGATATCCGGCGCTATGAGACGCAGGCGGAGGCGTTGGAGCGCGACGAGGCGGGGCGGCTGACCGCTGTTTGTTGTAAGGGAAGCGGCGAGAGAATCCCGTGTGAGCTGCTGCTGATTGCATCCGGTTTTTCCGGCTGCGGCAAGGCGGCGGAAGAGGCGTATGAAGCTGTCCGGCAGACGGGCGTTCCGGTGTTAAAGGCCGGAGATATGGACACCGGTGCATCGCTGGTGGTGATGGCAATTGCCGGCGGCAAACAGGCCGCTGCACAGACGGATGCGCGTTTGATGGGGTACACAAATATTCTCTGAAGTAAACACCATTTGTTCAAATAGTGCAGCCTTTGAGAAATAACGGAATATCATATATGAAAGGATGCGTTGGGTATGAGCAAAAAAAGAAGCATTGGTGTGATCGGACTGGGGCATGTGGGCGCGCACGCTGCGTATGCGCTGGCTGTACAGGGCATTGCGGACGAGCTGATTCTGGTTGACCAGAATGCGCAAAAGCTTGCCAGCGAGGTGCAGGATTTGCGCGATGCGGCAGCCTATCTGCCGCATCGAGTTACTGTTCGTGCTGGTGGGTTTCAGGAGCTTGGCGCGTGCGATGTGATTATCAACAGCGTTGGAAAGATTGGGCTGCTGTACGAAAGCCATGACCGGCTGACGGAAATGAACTACACGATTCCGGCTGTTCGCAGCTATGCAGAGAAAATCCGGGAAAGCGGCTTTGACGGGGTGCTCATCAATATCACAAATCCGTGCGACATTGTTTCCCGTGAGCTGGCGATTGCGCTTGGCCTGCCGCGCGGGCGCGTGTTCGGCACGGGCACAGGTCTTGACACGTCGCGTCTTTTAAGTGCGCTTGCGCGGCAGACGGGGATTGACCATAAGTCAATTACCTGCTATATGCTGGGAGAGCACGGCAACCAGCAGTTTGCACCGTGGTCCTGTGTGAGCTTCCGTGGAATGCCGCTGGATGTATGGGCAGAAACGGACGAACGCTTCCGATTTGACCGAGCGACGCTTCAGAAAGAGGCCATCGGCGGCGGGTGGGTTACATTTTCCGGAAAGCTGTGCACCGAGTACGGCATAGCGACAACGGCGGCGCGGATGGCGCACATTGTCCTGCATGATGAAAAGAGCATTATGCCCGCCAGCGCGGAGCTTTGCGGTGAGTATGGTGAAACGGGGCTTTTTGCCGGTGTTCCATGCGTCATTGGGGCAAACGGCGTGGAGCGGGTAATCGAGCTTCCGCTCAATACGGCAGAGCGCGCAGCGTTTCACAGCTGCTGCGAGGGTATTCGCCGCAATATGGAGCATCTGAAAGAAATATAGTGTGTTAATAGGAGGCTATCATGATGGAAATCAGCATTAAAAAAACAGCGCACCCCGGCAAGCTGCCGCCGGCCGATCAGCTCGGCTTTGGCTCTGTGTTTACAGATCATATGTTCCTGATGGATTATACCGATCAGGCGGGATGGCACAATGCACGCATCGTTCCATTCGGACCGGTCAGCATCTCACCTGCGGCAAGTGTTCTGCATTATGGAACGGAGGTATTTGAGGGCTTGAAAGCGTACCGGCGTCCGGATGGAAAGGTTCAGCTGTTCCGGCCGTGGGAGAATGTTGCAAGACTGAACCGCTCCTGCGACCGGCTGGGACTGCCGCGTATCAATGAGGATGACGGGTTACAGGCAATCCGGGAACTGGTAAGGGTGGACGCTGACTGGGTTCCGATCGCTCCCGGCACGTCGCTCTATATTCGCCCGTTCCTGTACTCCACAGATCCCACGCTGGCGCTGCACGGTGTGCATGAGGCAACATTTGCTATCATTTTGTCCCCATCGGGAAGCTATTTCAAGAACGGACTTCAGCCAGTGCCGATTATGGTAGAGACCGAGGACGTGCGTGCGGTACGCGGTGGCACAGGCGAGGCTAAATGCGGCGGAAACTATGCCGCGGCCAATCGCGCAGGCGACAGAGCGCTTGAGAAAGGCTATTCACAGGTTCTGTGGCTTGACGGCGTGGAGCGGAAATATGTAGAAGAGGGCGGCGGTATGAACGTCATGTTCAAAATTGCCGGTACGGTTGTTACGCCAATGCTGACGGGCTCGATCCTGCGAGGCGTTACCAGAAAGTCCTGCATTGAGTTGCTGAAGAACTGGGGTGTTCCGGTTGAAGAGCGTCTGCTCAGCGTGGACGAGCTTTTTGACGCGGCAAAAAACGGGACGCTGGAGGAGGCGTGGTGCGTTGGCACGGCGGCTGTCATTTCGCCCATCGGGAAACTGACGTGGAACGACGAAACGTATGAGGTCAACCGGAATCAAATCGGCGCGCTGTCGCAGAGACTCTATGATGAGCTGACAGGCATCCAGTGGGGGAGGAAACCAGATCCGTTTGGCTGGACGTGTGTCGTGTAACAATATGCAGTGAGATAAACACAGCATCAGGGCTGTGCACAAAAAACGAGGCCATCGAAAGGCGAACACGCACAAGGACAACAACGAAATACCGCTCAGAGCAAAGGAAGTCCTTCCGGGAAACCGGAAGGACTTCTCTTTCACCCAAAGGCCTCTGGTTTACACCCTAGGCCTGAGGATGCAGTATAGGGGGGTATACAAAGAGGGATGTTCCATGAAAAAGGTCTGCGCTTCCCTGTTTCTGATCATACTGCTGCTGGCGGCCATTGTGCCAGTCAGCGCCGCTGGGACGCTGCGGTGACGCGTGCGCAGCTGGCGGTGATTTTGAACGGACTGCTGGGGCGGACGCTGTCGTCGCTCGACGATCTTCAGCTCGGAATGCCGATTTTTGACGACAACCGCGACGCGCAGGCGTGATATTTCCTGCTTATTCTGGAGGCGGCCGTGG
>CAKTUT010000086.1 GCA_934621665.1 uncultured Oscillospiraceae bacterium
ATCTTGGGATATCGCAGAGAAAATGAAACCTATGTAATTGAACCGGAACAGGCATATACGGTTCGAAAAATCTTCGAATTATATGCTTCTGGATTAGGGTACAAGAAAATCTGCGCTGAGTTGACTCGCCTTGGATGTAAAAATGCACATGACGAGGTGAGCTGGAAAGTTGACCGAATTGGGAGAATTCTTCGCAACGCAACATATAAGGGTTACATTGGCTATAACAAATCCCATAGTGACGGCTACCTAACACAGAAGCGTGTTAACCACAAAGAAGAAAACTTCCAATACATCAAAGGAGATTTTGAAGCCATCGTACCAGAAAGCCTGTGGGATCAGTGCGCAGAAATCCGCAGTCGGAAAAGTGCCGCACAGATAGATGAAAACGGTCACATGCGAAAATTCGGTTCTCAGGAACCGCAGGGTGTTTGGAAACAGAAACTGCGTTGCAGCTGTGGCTCCTCATTTCGAAAGTATCTGTGGCATGTCAACGAGAACGGAACTCGGACATATGGGTATGAATGTTATCGTCAAAAGCGGAATGTCAGCGTTTCGTTTTTGAAAAAGAACCAGCTTGATGTTACAGATATTTGCCAAACAAAGAGTATCCCGTCGTGGCAGCTTGAACTGATGGCAAAGAAAGTCTTTGAGTATGTTTGGAAAGACCAGAAAGATGCGGTTTTGCTGGCTTGCAAAATGTTGGAGGACTGCAATCGGCAAGAGTGTCGTGACAAAAACACCGTATCAGAAAGCCTGTTGAAGCGCAGAGTGACATTGCAGAAAAAGCAGGAGGGTTTGCGGGAAATGTGTGCGCTCGGAGATATTTCGCGTGAAGTGTTCTTGCGGGATAATCAGAAAATCGAGGCAGAGCTTGTGACACTAAAAGCGCAGCTGGATGATTTGGAGCAGACAGAACGCTCGAAAAATGTCTCGGAGATTGATATAAAGGCCATTCAAAATACACTGAATTGCTGGGTTGACACATCTTTATCAAGCATCCCGGAGGAGTTGATTGACGAATTTGTTTTGCAAGTTGTCGTGATAGATGACCAGACCTTTAATTGGACGCTGGATTTGACAGCGCCCGATTCATCTCAGACAAGGCGCATGAAGCCAAGTGAAATTGCGCTGCTGCAATACAGGGAAAAGCAAACAGGGCGTGACAGTCAATTGGATTCGAGAATCACAAATCCGCAGACATTGTGTAGTTTTTCCATTACTGCGGAAGAAGCTGAGGCATATTGTCATACCATTGGCATGAAGTTCTTTCGAAAGAAATGGGAAGACAAAACAGTAATCATCAGCATCTGAACAGGAAATATCCCCAACCGGCCTAGCCGGTTGGGGATATGCATATCATGGATTGCTTTTTTACGAGAACTTATTTCCTCTCGTTTTTGATAGCAGCCTGCGCGGCGGCCAGACGTGCGATGGGCACGCGGAACGGGCTGCACGAGACATAGCTCAGGCCAATGCTGTGGCAGAATTCCACGGTGGAGGGGTCGCCGCCCTGCTCGCCGCAGATGCCAAGCTTGATGTCCGGACGGGTCTGACGGCCCAGCTCCGCTGCCATCTTGACAAGGCGGCCAACGCCGGCCTGGTCGAGCTTGGAGAACGGATCGGACTCGTAGATCTTGCGGTCATAGTAGGACGCGAGGAACTTCGACGCGTCGTCGCGGGAGAAGCCGAACGTCATCTGCGTCAGGTCGTTCGTGCCGAACGAGAAGAACTTGGCATGCTTTGCGATCTCGTCCGCAGTCAGCGCAGCGCGCGGGATCTCAATCATCGTGCCAACCTTGTATTCCATGTCGCTGCCGGCGTCCTTGATGAGCTTCTTGGCAACCTGGTCGATGACGGACTTGACATAGGCAAGCTCCTTGGCCTCGCCAACCAGCGGAACCATGATTTCGGGGACGATCTTCCATGCCGGACGACGGCTGCGGACAGCCAGCGCGGCCTTGATGATGGCAGCAGTCTGCATCTTTGCGATTTCGGGATAGGTGACGTCCAGACGGCAGCCGCGGTGACCCATCATGGGGTTGAACTCGTGCAGACCGGCGATGACGTGGTTCAGATGCTCAACCGACAGATCCATTTCCTTGGCCAGTGCGGCGATATCGTCGGGATCGGTCGGGACGAACTCATGCAGAGGCGGATCGAGCAGACGGATGGTAACGGGACGGCCCTTCATGGCCTCGTAGATGGCCTCAAAGTCGCCCTGCTGCATCGGCTCAAGCTTGGCCAGCGCCTTTTCGCGCTGCTCAGCCGTCTCGGAGACGATCATCTCACGGATGGCCTTGATGCGGTCGGCCTCAAAGAACATATGCTCGGTACGGCAAAGGCCGATGCCCTCCGCGCCGAATGCGGCAGCCTGCTTTGCGTCGGCGGGCGTATCGGCGTTGGTGCGGACGCCCAGAACGCGGAACTTGTCCGCCCAGTTCATCAGACGGTTGAAGTCGCCGGAAATGGCGGCGTCAGCGGTCTTGATCTTCTCGCCGTAGATGTTGCCGGTGGAGCCGTCGATGGAGATCCAGTCGCCCTCTTTGTACGTCTTGCCGCCGAGCTCGAACTTCTTGTGTTCCTCGTCCATCTTGATTGCGCCGCAGCCGGAGACACAGCAGGTGCCCATGCCGCGCGCAACGACAGCTGCGTGGGAGGTCATGCCGCCGCGGACAGTCAGCACGCCCTGTGCGTAGTGCATGCCCTCGATATCCTCGGGGCTGGTTTCCAGACGAACCAGAACAACCTTCTGGCCGTTCTTTGCCCACTCGGTCGCGGTTTCTGCGGTAAAGACGATCTTGCCGCAGGCAGCGCCGGGGGAGGCGGCAAGGCCGGTGCCGATGACCTTGGCCTTTTTCAGAGCGGCTGCGTCAAACGTGGGATGCAGCAGCGCGTCAAGGCTCTTCGGGTCGATCATGGCGACGGCTTCTTTTTCGGTAATCATGCCCTCGTCAACCAGATCGCAGGCAATCTTCATGGCCGCGGCAGCGGTGCGCTTGCCGTTACGCGTCTGGAGCATATAGAGCTTCTTATTTTCAATGGTGAACTCCATGTCCTGCATATCACGATAGTGATACTCAAGCTTGGCGCAGATGTCAACAAACTGCTTGTACGCCTCGGGCATAACCTCGGCCAGCTGGTCGATGGTCTGCGGCGTGCGGACGCCGGCGACGACGTCCTCGCCCTGTGCGTTCATCAAAAATTCGCCGAACAGCTTCTTTTCACCGGTGGCGGGGTTACGCGTGAACGCGACGCCCGTGCCGGAGGTATCGCCGGTGTTGCCAAAGACCATGGACTGGACGTTGACAGCCGTGCCCCAGTCGGAGGGGATGTCGTTCATGCGGCGGTAGTAGATGGCGCGGGGGTTGTCCCAGGAGCGGAAAACGGCCTTGATGGCGCCCATCAGCTGAACCTTGGGATCCTGCGGGAAGTCCTCACCGAGCTTTTCCTTATACTCGGCCTTGAACTTTTCAGCCAGCTCCTTGAGATCATCGGCGGTCAGCTCGGTGTCGAGCGTAACGCCGCGAGCTTCCTTCATCTCGTCGATGAGCTGCTCAAAGTACTTCTTGCCGACCTCCATGACGACGTCGGAGTACATCTGGATGAAGCGGCGATAGGAATCGTAAGCAAAGCGGGGGTTGTTGGTCTTTTTTGCAAAGGCAACGACAACCTCGTCGTTCAGACCCAGATTCAGGATCGTGTCCATCATGCCGGGCATGGAAGCGCGTGCGCCCGAACGCACGGAGACGAGCAGCGGGTTGTACAGGTCACCGAACTTCTTGCCGGTCATTTCCTCCAGCTTTTCCACGTACTGCATGATTTCCGCTTCGATCTCGGAATTGATCTGACGGTCATCCTTGTAGTACTGTGTGCAGGCCTCGGTGGTGATGGTGAAGCCCTGCGGAACAGGCATGCCAAGGTTGGTCATTTCGGCCAGATTGGCGCCCTTGCCGCCCAGCAGCTCGCGCATTTTGCCGTTACCCTCAGAGAACAGGTAGACGAACTTGTGAGACATTTTGTGAACCCCTTTCCAGTTGTTTGGACAGGACGTCTTTCGTCCTGTGCCAGCGTTTTTGTATTTCTTCTTTGATTTTCTGACAAATACATACTATAACACATTCTGCCTGAAATGCAAACGATAATGAGTAATTTCACCAAAAATTTTTCAAAACGGTCAGATTTTAGAAGAAATTTAACGCACTTTGCACAATTGTCACAAGAAGTTGACGAATGGCGGCCGCCTGCGGCGTACAGATGTCCGGCATGCGGAGAATGGACAAAATCAGGGCGCGCGGCGCTTTGGAATGCGGATGGTCAGGACGATTTCCTGCTCGTTTTCCGTCTGCTCGGTGGACGCGCCGATGCCCGCGTCGGCGGCCAGCTCCAGATGATGGCGGACGGAGTTGATCAGCAGCCGTGCGTCGCGCAGGCGAAACGGCGAAAGTGCGCGCGCCGGACGCGCGGGGGCGGACAGCTGCTGGTCGATATACTGCTCGGTTTTTGCAACCGTCCAGCCGCCAGCGGCAATGAGCCCCTCGCAGCGAAGCTGCGACGTCTCGTCCGGCAGGCGCAGCAGCGCCCGGGCGTGGCGCTCGGTCAGACCGTGCTCAACCAGACGCGCAAGCACGCTTTCCGGCAGGCGCAGCAGACGGAGCTTATTTGCAACGGCGCTCTGGCTTTTGCCAAGGCGGCGCGCGGCCTGCTCCTGCGTCAGATGAAACTCACGCATCAGCCGGGCGATGCCCTGCGCCTCCTCCAGAAAGCTCAGGTCGCGCCGCTGGAGGTTTTCAATCAGCGCCAGCATCCCGGAGGCCTGCTCGTCAGCGGACAGCGCGATGCAGGGCACTTGCGCAAGTCCTGCGATACGCGCGGCGCGCAGACGGCGTTCGCCGGCAATCAGCTCCCAGCCGGACGGCGTGCGCCGCACGGAAAGCGGCTGCAAAATGCCGTAGACGGCAATGGAGTCGGCCAGCTCCTGAAGCGCCTGCGGGTCAAATACGCGGCGCGGCTGCGCGGGATTGGGACGGATTTCGCTCACCGGCAGCAAAAGCACCCGGCCGGACGGCACGGTAAGCGGCGATTTTGTGAGAAGCATCCGGAAAACCTCCTGTGGAACATTACGGAAGTTATTGTAAACCGGGTGCGTGGAAAAAGAACGCGAAACGGTGCCTCCGGCAGGGATTTTGCGCCAAAAACGTAGGGGCGGACGAGTCGTCCGCCCCTACAGGCATTCAGATCTTATGCACCGCGTCGGCGCGCCGGTAGGTTGCGCGCAGCAGGAGCGTCATTGCGGCCAAAAAGCCCGCCTGCCAAAACGGCAGCAGCCGCATGGTGAGCACGCCGGACAAAACACCAAACAGCGGCGGCATGAGCGTAGAGCCAAGGTAGGCGGCAGCCATTTGAATGCCGATGATGGCCTGTGTGTTCTCTGCGCCGAAGTTTGCGGGCGTGGAGTGGATAATTGCCGGATAGATCGGCGCGCAGCCAAGGCCGAAAATCAGAAATCCGGCCAGCGCGAGCCCGGCGGAGGCAAGCGGGAGCAGCACGACGGCCACGCCGCCAAGGGCGATGCACGTGCCGAGCGTGATCATTTTGCGGTCGCCAAGACGGTCGGAGATGAGGCCGGAGACAAAGCGTCCGACGGTCATGCCGATAAAAAAGAGCGAGGCAAACGACGCGGCCTGCTGGGCGCTGACGCCGCGCGCGCCGACAAGGTAGCTGCTCATCCAGAGCATGGTGGAGTTCTCAGCGGCGCAGTAGCAGAAAAAGGACGCCAGCAGCGACGGAACACCGGGAATGCGCACCGCGCCGCGCAGACCGAGCAGCGCTTTCCCGCTTTCGGAGGCTCCCTGCGCGCGGCTTCCGGGCTGGCGCTTCCACACGGGGAGCGTGAGCAGCAGGACAAGCGCAATGGAAAGCTGAATGACGGCCACAATGCGGTAGCCGGCCATCCATGAGCGGTTGGCCAGCGCCCAGCCCATGATGCACGGGCTGACGATTGTGCCCACGCCCCAGAAGCAGTGCAGCCAGCTCATATGGCGCGAGGAATAGTGCAGCGCCACATAGTTATTGAGCGACGAGTCGATTGCACCCGCGCCAAGACCGTAGGGAACGGCCCAGACGCAGAGCATCCAGAACTCGGTGGAAGCCGAGAAGCCGAACAGCGCCGCGGCAGTCAGCAGGACGCTGATGAGCGTGACCAGCTGCGTATGCAGTGTGCGGATGAGACGCTCGGAGAGGAGGCTTGAAATGATTGTGCCGCCGGAGATGATCATGGAAATGACGCCCATCGACGAGATGGGCACGTTCAGCGCCGGGTAGATGCTGGGCCATGCTGCGCCAAGCAGCGAATCGGGCAGACCAAGCGAAATAAAGGCGAGATAGATGATGCACAGAAGCAGCGTGTACATGGCCTATCCTTTCAGTGTGCGGATTGCGCGCACAAGCGCGCGGCACAGCGCGTCGATGTCATTTTCGGTATTGTCCGCGCAGAGCGACACGCGGATGGAGCCGTCGATGACGGCGGGGGACAGGTGCAGCGCCTCCAGCACATGGCTGCGGTGTCCCTTGGAGCAGGCAGAGCCGGCGGAGACGTAGATGCCGTCAGATTGCAGACAGTTGATCAGTCCCTGCGAACGAAGTCCCGGGACGGAGAGATTGACGATGTGCGGCGCATCCTGCTTGCCGATGAGCACCACGCCGGGAATTTCGGAAAGGCGCGCGCGGCAAAGGTCGCGCAGCTGCGACATATGCGCGATGTCGTCTTTCAGGTGCGGAAGCTGGGCAGCGCACGCTGCGCCAAAGCCGCAGATGCCGGGGAGATTTTCCGTGCCGGAGCGCTGGCCGCGCTCCTGTCCGCCGCCAAGAATGTACGGCGGGAGATTCACACCCGGACGGATGTAAAGCGCGCCCACGCCCTTGGCGGCGTGGATTTTGTGGCCGGAGACGGAGATCAGATCCGCGCCGAGTGTTTTTGCCTTGAACGGAATTTTGAAAAAGCCCTGCACCGCGTCGGTATGGAACAGCGCCAGCGGGCTTTTGCGGCGCGTGGCGCGGATCATCTCGGGAATGGGCATGACCGCGCCGGTCTCGTTGTTGACCATCATGACGGAGACGAGAATCGTGTCCGGACGCAGCGCCGCTGCAAGCGATTCGGCGGAGACAAAGCCCTGCTCGTCTGTGGGGAGGTAGGTGACCGCAAAGCCCTGCGACTCGAGCTTTTGCATCGGGTGCAGGACGGCGTGGTGCTCAACGGCGGTGGTGACGATATGATGGCCGCGCTTTCCAAGGCGCTCGGCCGCGCCGAAGATTGCCCAGTTGTCGGCCTCCGTGCCGCAGGAGGTGAAAAACACACGGTCGGCCTCCGCGCCCATGGCAGCGGCTGCGGATGCGCGCGCGGCCTTGAGCTGCCGCTCGGCCTCAATACCAAGGTCGTGCACGGAGGAGGGATTGCCCCAGCAGGTGCACAGCATTTCGTTCATGGCCTCCACGCACGCAGCACAGGGCTTTGTGGTGGCGGA
>CAKTUT010000087.1 GCA_934621665.1 uncultured Oscillospiraceae bacterium
ATAGCCCAGTGCGCCGGACGTGCGGGGGATAATCGTAATCTTCTGAACCGGAGCAGAGTTTGTCTGCTTGGCCGCAACGAGCGCATGGCCGATTTCGTGATACGCAACGGTCCACTTTTCCTGATCGGTCAGGATGGCATTCTTTTTCTGATAGCCCGCAATGACAACCTCAATGCTCTCCTCAAGATCTGCCTCGGTTGCAAACTTACGCCCGTCACGCACCGCGCGCAGCGCCGCTTCATTTACAATATTGGCAAGCTCTGCGCCGCTTGCGCCAGAGGCCATGCGTGCAACTTTTTCATAGTCCACGTCGTCTGCAACCTTAATCCTGCGCGCGTGTACACGGAGAATCGCTTCGCGTCCCTTGAGATCGGGCAGTTCCACCGGCACGCGCCGGTCAAAGCGGCCGGGACGCGTCAGCGCCGGGTCAAGCGACTCGGGGCGGTTCGTCGCCGCCAGAATAATGACGCCGGTATTGCCATCAAAGCCGTCCATCTCGGTGAGCAGCTGGTTGAGCGTCTGCTCGCGTTCATCGTTGCCGCTCAGCTGACCGTCGCGCTTTTTGCCGATGGCGTCAATCTCGTCGATAAAGACGATGCAGGGTGCTTTTTCTTTGGCCTGCTTGAACAGATCGCGTACCTTGCTTGCGCCCATGCCAACGAACATCTCCACAAATTCCGAGCCGGACATCGAGAAGAACGGCACGTTCGCTTCACCCGCGACCGCCTTTGCCAGCATCGTTTTGCCAGTGCCCGGAGGGCCAACCAGCAAAACGCCCTTTGGCATGGACGCACCGATTTCCTGATACTTGGATGGATCATGCAGATAGTTGACAATCTCCTGCAGATTCTCTTTCGCCTCGTCTTCACCGGCAACGTCCGCAAATTTAATACCCTCGGAGGACTTGACATAGACCTTTGCGCCGGAATTGCCATTTCCAAAGAGCATGGCGTTTGGGCCGCCTGCGTTTTTCATAATCTTGCGCGACAGCAGCTGCCCCAGCACGATAAAGACCAGCAACGGCCCAACCCAGCCAAGGATGCTGACCAGCAGCGATGTCTGCTCAATTTCCTCACCGGAGGTGGAAATCCCGGCGTCAAGCAGGCGCTGAATCAGATCGTTGTCCGGCACCATGGCGGTTTTATAGACAGTTTTCTCGTCCGCGCTTGTAAACAGGATACGGTTGTCCTGCTCCTGAATCTCCACACGGCCGATTTCGCCTTTTTCCGTCATGGAGACGAACGTATTGTAGTCCACCTCCTGAATCTGATACTGCGACAGCCATGGCATGGCCACAAAATTAAACAGCATCAGGATCAACAGGACGATGACGTAGTAAAAAATCAGCGGTTTCTTTGGGGTCTTGACCTCGTTCATAACGTCCTCCGTTTCTGCCGCTTTCGGCAGCAATTTTGTTGGTTACAAGTTTAGCACACAAACGCGTTTACTTGCAAGATGTGCGCCGTCATTCCGGCAGAAAATTCACGAAACCGTAAAAATCTCCGGCAGGCCATCCGTCCCGCCGGAGATTGTCATTATGCTTTTTCATTCTGCGACGCGCCGTCGTGCAGATATTCCCGCACCAGATAGCGCGGACGGCGCTTTGTCTCCAGATAAATTTTACCCACATACCGCCCGACAATGCCAAGCGCGATCAGCTGAAGCCCACCCAGCAGCCAAAGGCTGATTCCGAGCCAGACAGATGCGCCAATCGGCGGCGCGAAGATGGCAAGCGCAAGCATCACAAGCACGGTGATTACCGAAATGGTGCAGCCAAGTGACGTGATGAGCTTCAGTGGCCGGTCAGAGAGCGACGTAATCCCCTCGAACGCGAACGCCAGCATCTTTTTGAGCGGATACTTGCTTTCGCCCGCAAATCGCTCGCCGCGCGCGTAGTACACAATGTCCGACCGATAGCCGATCATTGGCACCATGCCGCGCAGGAACAGGTTGACCTCCTGGTAGCCCGCCAGCGCCTGCAGCGCCCGGCGGCTCATCAGGCGGTAGTCGGCGTGGTTATAAACTGTATCCGCGCCAAGCGCCCGCATGAGCTTGTAAAAGCCCTCCGCGGTCATGCGCTTAAAGGCGCTGTCGGTTTCGCGGTTGGAGCGCACACCATAGACAATGTCGCAGCCCGCCTCAAATTTCTCCACCATCTGGTCAATCGCGTTAATATCGTCCTGCAGATCCGCGTCCATGGAAATAATCGCGTCCGCCTCGTCTTTCAGCGTCATCAGTCCCGCCAGAAGCGCGTTCTGGTGTCCGCGGTTGCGCGAGAGATCAATGCCGGAGAAGAGACTGTCCTGCCTGTGCAGCTGGCAGATCAGCTCCCACGTGCGATCCTTTGAGCCGTCGTTGATAAACACCACGCGGCTGTCGGGCGAAATCTTTCCCGCGTCAATCAGCGCCGTAAACTTTTCGTGCAGGCGCTTTGACGTTTCTGGCAGAACCTCCTGCTCGTTATAGCACGGAATCGCCATATAAAGCTTTGTCATTTCGCGTTCTCCCTTTTACCGGCTCTGCACAGTACCATGCAGAACATCGGCATTACCAGATAGGCATAGCGGTACTGAACCTCAATTACAAGTGAAACGGCGCTAAAAGCCAAAACGCAAAGCACACAGATAAGCAGCAGCCAGTCGCGTCCGTTCCGCCGTGCAAGTCTTACGCCTGCCGCAGCGTTTGCACCGAAGAGCGCCATCCGCAGGAGGCTGTCCATCTGCATCAGCAGCCGCTCCATTGTAAAAACCGGCAGCCGCAGCGCGCCAAGTGAGACATAAGCGCCGCTGTCATACGCATGGAACAGCTCGTACCGGTGTCCATAGCAGCTCCATGCATAGCGGCACTTTTGAAGCAAGAGCCGCAGCAGCCGCACAGGTTCGACCGAAAGCTCCTGCAAAATCAGCTGCTTTGTGTCCGCGTCGCGCAAAAGCGTGTCGGCAATATAGGCTGGGTTTTCAATCAGCTGAAGATTCAGCGCCTCGCTGTAGCGTCCGCCGGACACCGCATTGAGTCCGACGGCGAATTTATAGAGCGGAAAGTGGTTTTGCAGGCCATACGGCTGCAGCTGCCGCAGTGGCAGCTCAATCAGCTTTCCGAACGCATAATACACCGCCATGCACAAAAGCGCCGCCAGCACCTCGCGCTGATTGCCATCCGGCTGCAAACGCAGCGTTTTACGATTGAGAAGCAGCAGCCCCGCCACAAAAACAGCCAGCGGTACGATGATCACATCTGCCCGGGCGATATTTGCAATTCCAAGCAGTATGCCCGCCAATACGCCGCGCTTCCAGTCGGGCGTATCGGTATCAAGCGTCAAAAGCGCCAGCAGCACAAAAAACAGCGAAAGCTGCTGGTTCGTCAGCACCGCCGAGAGCGTCAGGCTGATTGGCAGAAGCGTAAACATCAGCGAACCAAACACCGCCGCACGGCAGGATGCGCTGCGCCGGATGATCGCATACAGCAAGGCAGAGCAGCCGGCAGAGAATGCGGTATTGACTGCCAGGCAGAACGTCACCGACGATGTATGAAACAGCCGGCAAAACAGCGACAGCAACCACGGGAAGCCAAACTGGTACGACCAGATGCCCCAATAGGGATTTTCGCGGACGAAGTTTGTCTGTCCGCTGGAAATGAAGCTGGCGGCGCGGTAGAATGTGAGATAGTCGGAATACTGCTCACTTCCGGCAAATATGATCACAAGCGCCTTGACAGCCAGTGCAAGCAGGAATACCGCCAGCGGCGCGACCCAGCGCGGGCTTTTCTCAAGCAGCGCACCAAGCAGAAAGCACATGCCCAGCACCGCCGCCGCGCATACCAGCGCCAGCAGCGTCACAAAAACCGGCGTATCCGCCGCTGTCACAAGCTGAAGCAGATTCAAAAGCGCTAAAAATACGCACCAGATGGCAAAAATCCAGCAGATGAGCCGCTGGAGAATATTTTTCTTCATGGCACACACCTTATCCGGTTCTGTGTTGACCGCAGGCGCAGGCACGCCCACGATAAGCAAATTATACCATTACATCATTCCGTCCGCAACCATTTTCCATCATTTTTTACAAAATTTGTGCAGTTCCGTGCTCGTTTTGCCCACATATTTCTCTGCTGCGCCCCTAGCGCTGCCATTTGTAAATTTTCTGTTTTGGACGAAAAATGCGGAAAAACGAGGTTGCGCAATGTAATTTCATCCGTTATAATTAAAAGCCGTGTGATTATAAACGCAAATGTTCGGTTGGCGCGGCAGGTAGGGTGCGCGCCCGCATGGGAAATATGGAGGCTACAATATGAACTATGACGTCATGATTATCGGCGCAGGCCCGGGCGGTATCTTCTCGGCCTATGAGCTTGCCAGCAAGCGCCCCGATCTGAAAATCGGCGTATTTGAGTGCGGCAACAGTCTGGATAAGCGCAAGTGCCCCATCAACGGCACAACCGTAAAAAGCTGCATTGGCTGCAAGACGTGCGCCATTATGAACGGCTTTGGCGGCGCTGGCGCGTTCTCCGACGGCAAATACAATATTACAAATGAGTTTGGCGGCACGCTGTATCAGTACCTCGGCAAAACGCAGGCGCTGGATCTGATGCGCTACGTAGACGAGATCAACTGCAAATACGGCGGCGCAAAGACCAGACTCTACTCCACGGCAAACTCTACGTTTAAGACCGAGTGTCTGCGCCATGGGCTTCATCTGCTTGACGCGTCCGTGCGCCATCTTGGCACAGATATCAACTTTGAGGTTCTGACGAACCTGTATAACGATCTGAAAGATAAGGTTGACTTTCACTTCCTTACGCCGGTTACCGCCGTGCACAAGACAGACGGCGGCTATAGCATCGACACGCCGAACGGCAGCTACATGGGCAAGACGTGTATCATCTCCGTCGGCCGCAGCGGCAGCAAGTGGATGGAGAGCGTCTGTCAGGAGCTGAACATTGAAACCAAGTCCAACCGCGTGGACATCGGCGTGCGCGTAGAGCTTCCGGCCGAGGTATTCCAGCACATCACCGATGAGCTGTATGAGAGCAAGATTGTCTACAAAACCGAGAAGTATCAGGATCTTGTCCGCACGTTCTGCATGAACCCCAAGGGTGCGGTTGTCAACGAAAACACGAATGGCATTGTCACCGTCAACGGCCACAGCTATGAAGACCCGGCCAAGCAGACTGAAAACACGAACTTCGCCCTGCTTGTCTCCAAGCATTTCACTGAGCCGTTCAAGGATTCCAACGGCTATGGCGAGTCGATTGCGCGCCTGTCCAATATGCTGGGCGGCGGCGTTATGGTGCAGCGCTTTGGCGATCTGATCCGCGGCCAGCGCAGCACGCAAAAACGCATTGCCGAGGCATTCATCACGCCCACTCTTTCGGCAACCGCCGGTGATTTGAGTCTTGTCATGCCAAAGCGTATCCTCGACGGCATCATCGAGATGATCTACGCGCTGGATAAGATCGCCCCCGGCACGGCCAACGACGACACGCTGCTCTACGGCGTGGAGGTCAAGTTCTACAACATGGAGGTCTCCATCGACAACAACCTTGAGACCGTCCAGCCCGGACTTTACATTATCGGCGACGGCAGCGGTGTGACGCATTCGCTGAGCCATGCGTCGGCCAGCGGCGTTTATGTGGCGCGCCGCCTTGCACAGGAGCTGTAAGAATCGCAGCAGGCTTTCGGAGAAAATGTGCTCCGAAAGCCTGCTTTTTCGCGTATCAGGCCTGCGATGTATCTAAGGCAGCACCGCACAATTGCGTATTCGCTCTTCGACGGATCTTTTCCGCCAATTCTGCGGTTTGAAAAGCTTGAAATACATGCGGTATTCTGCACTTTTCAAATCTTGACTTGACGGAAAATCTCTCGCCGAATCGGCTTGCCGAATTGGGCGGTGCTGCCCTAAAAAATTGACAATAGACAATTGCGCCTATGGCGAGTATGATAGGAGTCCGGCAGCGGTTCAGACGCGGCAAACACCGCCGGTTCATACTGCTGCACCCCTTTGTATCAGGAGGATTTGGCACTTTTATGCGAAGCAATCACCACAGGCGCGTCTTTGCACAGAACCCGCTTTTTCGCTGGAGCACCGACGGCGGCCGCGGGCGCTGCTGTATGCTCATTTCCGTGTCGCTCTCGCGCGTCATTTCCGATATCATCAGCGGCTCGCTGTATACTGCGTTCTTGACGGCGAACCACTTCTCCATGGTTGACGTGGGCTTTCTTGCCTCGCTTCAACTGTTTGCCGCCTGCTTCAGCATCTTCTCTCCCATGATTCTTGAGCGCATCCGCAGGCGCAAATGGGTGCTTGCCGCGGGGCGGCTGGCCTATTATCTGCTGAACCTTGTCGGTCTAAGCGTCATTCCACTGCTCACAAGCGACAGCCGCACGCGCCTTGCGCTGTTTGCGGCGCTTTTGCTGCTGTCCAACATTATAAATGAGCTGTTCCAGAGCGGCTACTCCGTCTGGCATCTCAACTTTATCCCCGAAGAGGTGCGTGCGCAGTACTATTCCTACCAGCAGATTCTCTCCGTATTTACCGCGTCCGTCGCGCTGTTCATCTTCAGCCGCGTGGCGGATCTTCTGCGCGGTACGCCGCATGAGGCGCAGGCACTGTTTGCCATCCGCATGGCGGGCATGGTGCTGGCGCTGATTGATGTGCTGGTGCTGACGCTGCCAAAGGAATATCCCTATCTCCAGCGCAAAATGAAAGTCCGCCTCTCCAATCTCATCCGTCTGCCGCTGCGCAGCAAAAAGTTTATGCTGACAATGCTGGTTGTGGCATGGTGGAGCTTTGCAGCAAGTCTGCCGGTTTCCGCGTGGTCGTATCACCTGCTCAACACCGTGGGCGCGAGCGTCACGATGATCAATTTTAACAACATTTTGTATATGCTGGCGTTGGTTTTACTGATGCGCCCGTGGCAAAAGCTGCTGGAACGAAAATCGTGGTTTATCACGTTTGCCGTTGCCGCGCTGTGCCATGTGCCCTCGGTGCTGGCGTGCGCATTTGTCACAGCTGGGAACTACCGCTGGCTGTATTTTCTGATCATGTTGGCGCAGGGCATCGACGGCGTGGCGCTGAATCTGACGTGGATTGACTTTCAATATATCAACACGCCCATCCCAAACCAGACGTATTATATCGCGTTCTATACGCTGCTGACGAACCTGATGTCGTTCCTTGGCCGCGCGACGGGTACGCTGTTCGTCAAGCTCTTTGGCGGCGGCGCGCTGACGCTGTTTGGCACATCGCTTGGCGCGGCGCAGCTGCTGATGGTCATGCAGGCGGCGCTGTTTCTGGGCTGCGCGCTGTTTATCTTCTTGCGTATCCGCGCGCTCCAGCCCGGTCCAATCACCGAACGGCTGTATCCGCAGGAATCCAGATGATCAAAACCCTCGTAGAGTTCCGCCGCGCACGGCGGAATAAAGTATCAATTCGTTTTGTCCGGCGGCGTGTACGTCGGGCAAAAC
>CAKTUT010000088.1 GCA_934621665.1 uncultured Oscillospiraceae bacterium
CTGAAAATGTCCTATCGGATGCGCGGTGAGCTGTCGGAAAAGATCAACCGCGTCCCGCAAAAGTATTTTAACACCACCTCGCAGGGCGATATCCTCAGCCGGATCACAAACGACGTCTCCACGCTTCAGCAGGGTCTGACTAACAGCCTGCCCACCATGATCAGCGCCGCCACACAGTTTCTCGGCTGCCTGATTATGATGTTTGCGACCGAGTGGCGTCTGGCGCTGATTGCGCTGGCCATCACGCTGGTCGGCATGGCTGCGATCGTCCTCATCATGTCAAAGTCCCAGCGCTATTTCTCCGCCCGCCAGACAAGCCTTGGTGCGCTGAACGGCTATGTGGAGGAAATGTACTCCGGCCATGAGGTCGTGCGCATTTCCCGCGCCGTAGACGATGTAAAATCGCACTTCAAGACGCTCAACGAGGCCGTCTATGACGCCAACTGGCGCTCGCAGTTTCTCTCGGGCGTGATGCAGCCGCTGATGAATGTGATCGGCAATCTTTCGTATGTTGCCGTGTGCGTAGCCGGCTCGATTCTTGCTATCAACGGTACGATTAAATTTGGCGTCATCGTCTCGTTTATCCTCTATGTCCGCCTGTTTACCTCGCCGCTGACGCAGATGGCGCAGGGCATGACAAATTTGCAGACTGCTTCCGCTTCCGCACAGCGGATTCTTGACTTTCTGGAAGCCGAGGAGCTCCCTGACGAGTCCGACAAGCCCGCCAACGTTCCGGCCGTCAAGGGCGCGGTTTCGTTCCGCAGCGTCCGCTTCAGCTATCCCGATTCGCCGGACAAGGTGATTATCAAAAACTTCTCCGCCGAGGTAAAGCCCGGTCAAAAGGTTGCCATCGTCGGCCCGACCGGCGCAGGCAAGACGACCATGGTCAATCTGCTGATGCGCTTTTACGAGCTTAAGAGCGGCGAGATTGTCATTGATGGCACGCCCATCAGTCAGATGCGCCGTGAGACAGTGCACAGCCTGTTCAGCATGGTTTTGCAGGACACGTGGCTGTTTGAGGGCACGGTACGCGAAAATCTGGTCTATAACATGGAGAACGTCACCGACGCGCAGCTGGAAAGCGTCTGCCGCGCATGCGGCCTTGACAAGTTTATTCACACGCTGCCAAACGGTTTTGACACCGTCTTGTCTGAGAGCGTGACGATCTCCGCCGGTCAGAAGCAGCTGCTTACCATTGCGCGCGCGATGCTGCAAAATGCGCCAATGCTGATTCTTGACGAGGCAACCAGCTCCGTCGATACGCGCACCGAGCTGCTGATTCAGCAGGCAATGGATCGCCTGACGCAGAACAAGACGAGCTTTGTCATTGCCCACCGCCTGTCCACAATTAAAAACGCAGACCTGATTCTGGTTCTGCGCGACGGCGACGTGGTGGAAAGCGGCACGCATGCGCAGCTGATGCAGCAGGGCGGCTTCTACGCCGAGCTCTATAACAGCCAGTTTGAGCAGGCCTCCTGACAAGCGAACAGATCGTTCCCCTTTCCAGAGCACCCGTGCGTTTATCCGCACGGGCGCTTTTTCACTGTATCCAACTGAATTTTTACTTGCCATATACAAACAATTGTGCTAAAATTTTGGTTTGCATATGTCTTAACGAATTTTCACGCACGAAGGGGGAAATAGAACGGAATTATGAAGAAAATCATCCGCTTTTTACGGCCATACCGCGGAAAAACGGCGCTTGCCATGCTTCTAGTCGGTATTGCCACGGTCTGCGATCTGATGCTGCCCACCATCATGAGCGACATCCTGAATAACGGCGTTCGGCAGGCCGATTTTTCGTATATCGCACGCTGCTGCGGGCAAATGCTGCTGATTGCTGTGCTTGGTCTCGCAACGCTTCTGGCTGGGCGAAAACTCAGCAGCGACGTAGTCGCTGACTTTGAGTCCGATATCCGCGCGGCCGTGTTCCGCCGCGTAAATGAGATCAGCTTCACCAATTTTGAGTCGTTTGGCACGGCGGCGCTCATTACCCGCTCCACCAACGATACCGGCACACTCTCGTGGGTTGCCTCGCTCGTTTCCGGCAGTCTGATTACAATCCCGATTCTGTTTCTCGGCGGCATTACGCTTGCCATGCGCAAGAGCGTGATTCTGTCGCTGATTCTGCTGGCATCCATTCCGCTTGTTCTGCTGGTTGTGCTGCTGGTCAGCCGCGATATCCGGCCACTGCACCAGAAATCCGACCACTACATCGACGTTCAAAACGATCTAATGCGCGAGCGTCTGCATGGCATCCGCGTGATCCGCGCGTTCAATAAGGAGCAGATGCAGCACGACAAAATCGCCGACGCCACGCACGTCATGGCCGAGAATATCATCAACGCCAACGTCCGGATGCAGACCATCAGCCCGGTCGGCGTGTTCCTGCTGAACGTATCCGTGCTTCTCATTTTGTGGGTGGGCGCGGTTCAGACCGGCTCTGCCGCATCCGGCATCACTGGCGGCGACGTATTTGCCGTGGTACAGTACGCAGCGCTGCTGGCAAACGGCGTGATGATGGCCGGTATGGCCGTTGTTATGCTTCCGCACGCACAGGTGGCCGCGGGACGTATCTCTGAGGTACTTGACCTTGCGCCCGCCGACGAAAACGGTGGCGACAGCAGCCACCAGTTTGGCGGCACAATCACATTTGACCACGTCACGTTCCGCTATCAGGGCGCGGCAGAGCCAGCGGTCAGCGACGTGTCGCTGTCCATCCTGCCGGGTCAGAAGGTCTCGATCATCGGCGGCACAGGCTCTGGCAAGAGCACGCTCGTACAGCTCCTGCTTGCGTTCCGCAGTCCAACCGAGGGACAGCTGTTGTTTGACGGCGTACCCGCAGAAACGCTCAATAACGGCACAATTCGCCGCAACATCAGCTGCGTGCTTCAGCGCGCCGCTGTGTATACCGGGACAATCCGCCGCAATATTGAGCTTGGACGTCCCGGTGCACCAGAGGCGGACATTGAACAGGCTGCATCCATTGCGCAGCTGGCCGATTATATTGCCACGCTTCCTGATGGCATGGAGCACGAGCTTGCTGAATCCGGCAAGAACCTCTCCGGCGGCCAGAAGCAGCGTCTTTGCATTGCGCGCGCCATTCTAAAGGACGCACCCATCTATATCTTTGACGACTCGTTCTCAGCACTGGACTTTTTGACCGAGGCAAAGCTCCGTCAGGCACTCAATGAAAAAATCGCCGGGCGGACGCAAATCTTCATTACCCAGCGTATCACCTCCGCCATGAACTCCGACCAGATCTTTGTCATGGACAAGGGCCGGCTGATTGACCATGGCACGCACACACAGCTGCTGGAGCGCTGTGAAATCTACCGGGAGATTTACGCCTCCCAGACAGGAGGCGGCAAATGAAACGTTCGAATCAATCATCCGAATCCGAAGCACCGCGCAAGGGCGCGCTGCTTCAGCTGTTAAAGGGTGCAAAGGAAATCCGCTGGCAGCTGGCGCTGGCGTGTCTGCTCAGCATTATTCTGGTCGGCTGCGTGCTGGCCATCCCCACGCTGACCGGCAATATCGTCCAGCAGCTCATTGACGGCGTTCCCGCAGGAAGCTCCGCGCCGCTTACGGTTCTGATTCTTCCAAGCCTATTGCTGCTTGGCGCGGCCTACGCTGTGCGCGCGCTTGTCACGTATCTGAAAATGCTGCTGCTCAACAAAGCGGTCAGCCGCTACTTCACCTGCAACCTCCGCATCCAGCTGTCAGACAAAATTCAGCGTCTGCCGGTCAGCTTTGTCGATCACACGCCGGTCGGCGAAATTCTCTCGCGCATGACGGGTGACGTGTCGCGCATCGGCAACTCGCTTCACTCGGTCATTGACACCGTCATGGGCGGCTTTTTGCAGGTCGCGGCCATTGCCGTGGTGCTGTTTTTGCAGAACTGGCAGCTGGCGCTTGTCGTTGTCGCGTTCATGCCGGTTTCTGTCTGGCTTTCGGCCAAAATCGCGGGTAAATCCGAACGGCACTACCATGATATGTTCAAGGCCTCCGGCCGTCTCTACTCCGTCATTGAAGAGTCATACACAAACTTTGCCGCCACCAAGGCCTATCATCTTGAGGAGGACTGCATTGAGCGCCACGCGGTCATTGACCGTCAGCTTGTCAAAGCGGAAAAGTCCGCGCTGTTCCTCTCGTCCATTGTCCAGCCGGTCATTGCCGCATCCAATTCGCTTGCGTATATCGCCATCAATCTCTTTGGCGGCTGGCTGATTGTCCGGCACAATGTGCCGGTGGGCACAGTTGTCACGGCAGTGCTCTTCGCGCGGCAGTTCTCTGAGCCGCTTGAGCAGATTTCAAACGGTCTGAGTACGCTTCAGCAGGCCAGCGCCGCGGCAAGCCGCCTTGTAAACCTGCTGGAGCTTCCCGAGGAAGCGCCGATTATGCAGGAGCTGCCTCAGGGCGGCGACGGCTCGGTCGAGTTCCGCGACGTCAGCTTTTCCTATTCGCCCGATGTGCCGCTGATCCGCAACTTCTCGGTTCACGTGGAAAAAGGTCAGCATATCGCCATCGTCGGCCCGACCGGCGCGGGCAAAACAACGCTTGTCAATCTGCTCATGCGCTTTTATGATATTGACAGCGGCGAGATTCTGTTTGGCGGCCGTGACGCGTCGCAGTATTCCCGCGCATCCACCCGCGCGCGCTTTGGTATGGTATTGCAGGACACATGGCTCTTTGGCGGCACGATTGCCGAGAATATTGCCTTTGGCCGTCCCGATGCCACGCGTGAAGAGATTGTGCGTGCATGCGACGAGGCATACTGCGATCACTTCATCCGCACGCTTCCAAACGGCTATGATACTCTTATCGGAAGCGACCGCATCACGCTCTCCGGCGGCCAGAAGCAGCTGCTTACCATTGCGCGTGCGCTGCTTGCTGACCGTGAGTTGCTGATTTTGGACGAGGCCACGTCAAACGTCGATACGCGCACGGAGCTGCTGATCCAAAAGGCCATGAGCAAGCTGATGCGCGGCAAGACCTGCTTTATCATCGCCCACCGCCTGTCCACAATTGTGGACGCCGACCTGATTCTGGTAGTGCGCGACGGCCAGATTGTGGAGCAAGGCACACATCGCGAACTGCTGGACAAGAACGGCTTTTACCGCGAAATCTATCAGAGCCAGTACGCAATTTAATTCCGCAATATGCAACGCCGCGCCGCAGCACTCGCTGCGGCGCGGCGTTTAATTTACAGGTTCGTCAAAATCAGTGACACGCCCGACAGCACCAGCAGTATGGACGTGATTTTTCGCGCAAGCGACTCATTGATCACGCGGCTACACTTCATCCCCGCAAAAAGGCCGATCAGGCCAAATGGGAGCAGCAGCACCACCTGCTTGAGCGTGTCAAGCGTCAGCAGTCCCAGCACGCTGTAGAGCACAATGCGGAACGTGTTGTCGGCAATAAACACCGCGCTGATGTTGGCCTTGAACGAATCGCCGTCCTCCGTTACACGGCTGATATACGCCGCCAACAGCGCACCTACGCCAAACAGTCCGCACAGCATACCGGCAACAATACCGATCAGCCCCAGCAGCCACTTGGACGAGTGCGCACGCTTTTTGCTGTATTCACGCAGCAGCATCTCCGCGCCCAGCGCAATGACAACCACGCCAAACAGGATCTTGATTACACGCGCGTCCACATTTTTCAGCATCAGCGCACCGGGAATGCTTCCCGCCAGCACCAGCGCCGCCAGCGGCAGATAGACCTTTGGATCTAGGCGCTTTCGATTGTTCCATGTGAGAATCACGTTTGTCGGATAGCCCAGCAGCAGATCAATCGGCGAAATATTTGCGTTGGACGCGCCAAAGCTCAAAATCGACGTAAACACCAGCGTATTTGCAAAGCCGCAAAGCCCCTTGACAAAGTAGGCGGCAATCGCCGCAGCAACCCATAAAAGCATCTTTCCCCGCTCCCATTCTCCCGCCGGCTTCCCCGGCTCTTTTCGTGATAAGCATATCATAAATTGAACGGCTTGTCTCTATTTTTGAGGTGTTTTATTTGCCGCGGCAAAAGCCGCCCAGGCATTGCAGCGGAATTCTACAAGTTCTTGGCAGAAAAGCGCCCGCCGGAAAATCCAGCGGGCGCTTCGTTTCCTTTTTTGACGGTCTCAGCGTTCAGCCTTAGTCTCGCAGTAAAGGCAGCGGTAGGTGCGCTTTTCGCGGTCGGTCAGCGTGAACACCTGCGGCAGCTCCTGTTCAACTGAGGTGATGCAGCGGGGGTTTTTGCAGCGGATGACGTTCGTAATGCGTTCCGGCAGCTTCAGCTGGCGCTTTTCCACGCGCACGCCGTCCTTGATAAAGTTGACGGTGATGCCGGGGTCAACATAGCCGATTACGTCCCAGTCCAGATCGAGAATGCGGTCGATCTTGATGATGTCCTTGCGACCGAGCTTGTCGCTAACTACGTTTTTCAGCAGCGCAACTGTGCAGTCCAGCTTGTCCAGTCCCAGAATGTTGTACAGGTACATTGCCTTGCCGGCGGTGATATGGTCAATGACGATACCATTGGAAATTGCATCAATAATCATCTGTGTAACCCTCCCTTATTGAATACCAAGCAGCTTCAAAATCAGCGCCATGCGGATGTAGCGGCCGTTTTTCACCTGCTTAAAATAGCAGGCGCGCGGATCGTCGTCCACAGCAACGGAAATTTCGTTGACGCGCGGCAGCGGATGCAGAATGCACAGATCGGGCTTGGCCGTTTTCAGCTTATCCGGTGTCAGGATGTAGCTGTCTTTCAGACGCAGATAGTCCTCTTCGTTAAAGAAGCGTTCGCGCTGCACGCGGGTCATATACAGGATGTCCAGCTGCGGCATGACCGACTCCAGATCGGTGGTCTGCTCATAGGGGATGTTGTTCTTTTTCAGAACCTCGTTTTTGACATAGCTGGGAAGCTTCAGCTCCTCCGGCGAGATCAGAACAACCTTGATGCCAGTATAGCGGCTGAGCGCGCTGATGAGCGAATGAACCGTGCGGCCGAATTTCAGGTCGCCGCAGAATCCAACGGTCAGATCGTTAAAGCGTCCCTTTTCGCGCTGGATGGTGAGCAGATCGGTAAGCGTCTGGGTTGGGTGGTTGTGGCCGCCGTCGCCGGCATTGATCACGGGCACTTCCGAGTGCATTGACGCGACCAGCGGCGCGCCCTCCTTGGGATGGCGCATGGCGATGATATCGGCATAGCAGCTGACGGTATGGATGGTATCCGCCACGCTCTCGCCCTTGGACGCGGACGAGCTGTTGGCCG
>CAKTUT010000089.1 GCA_934621665.1 uncultured Oscillospiraceae bacterium
ATACGTAGGTGCGTTATGTTTTTTCGGCAGTCGATTCACTCAGGTTCTTGCGCGGCAACTAGCTTCATTGGGAGAGTTGTTACCATACAGGCGGCGCGTAGTTCGATGCGGAGAGGTTACTTTCGTGTGGTGGCCGCAGCGCTCGATTTTGGTGCTCACCGTCATGCTGAGGCAGAATGCACCCCGCGTCTCCGGCGCCCTTTTCTTCCATATCTTTTCCCGCAAGAGGGAAAAGATATGGCCGCCGGAGGCATGACGCGGTGGTAATCGTGAGCATGGGCGGACAGCGTCGTCCGCGCCTACTTACCGACGCAAAAGCGTTCAAAAATCCGGTTTGTGATATCCTCGCGCACGACCTTGCCCGTGACCTCGCCCATGGCGGTCATGGCCTCCTCCACGTCGGTGAGGACGGCATCGGGCGTCATTCCGGCGCGCATCGAGCCGAGCGCCGACTCGATGGCCTTTCCGGCGCGGGCAAGCGCCGAGGCCTGACGGGCATTTGTCAAAATGCTGCCGTCGCAGGGAACGGCGGATTCGGGATAGAGCATATCCAGCGCCTGCTCCAGCGCGTCAAGCCCCTGACCGGTGCGCGCACAGACGGAGATGACGTAGTCAAACGGCAGATCGGAGGGCGAAACGGCGGCAGGCAGATCATTCTTATTGAGAATTGCCACGGCGTGCGGCGCGGAAAGCGCGGTATCCATGGCGCGGCGGTCGGAATCGGTGAGCGGGCGGCTGGCGTCGCAGACAAAGAGCACAAGCTCTGCCTCCTGCGCGGCCTGCTCGGCGCGGGCAACGCCCATGCGCTCGATGGTATCGTCCGTTTCACGGATACCGGCGGTATCGTACAGGCGCAGAAGATGGCGGCCGAGCGTGACCGACTCCTCCACGGTATCGCGCGTTGTACCGGCAACGTCGGTGACAATCACGCGGTCATAGCCGCACAGCGCGTTGAGCAGACTTGACTTTCCGGCGTTCGGACTGCCGACGATGGCGGCGCGGACGCCATTTTTCAGCCGTCTGCCGCGCGCGCACGACGAGAGCAGCTGCGCAAGCGCGTTCATGTCGTCCATCAGCTCGGATTCGAAGTTTTCCAGTGCGAACGGCTCGATCTCCTCGTCGGGATAGTCGAGCACGGCGTGATAGTGCGAACAGATATCGACAAGGCCGTCATAGATGGGCGTAAGCTTTTTGACAAGCGCGCCGCCCACCTGACCGGCGGCGTTGGCCGCAGCTTCGGCGGTCTCGGCGTCGATGAGGTCAATGACGGCCTCGGCCTGCGTCAGATCCATTTTGCCGTTTAAAAACGCGCGGCGCGTGAACGCTCCCGGGCCTGCCTGACGGAAGCCCGCGGCGAACAGCGCGCGCAGTCCGGCAGACAGAACGGCGGGCGAGCCGTGACACTGGAACTCGCACGTGTCCTCGCCGGTATACGAGTGCGGCGCGCGGCACACGACGGCCACGCACTGGTCAATGACGCGTCCCTGCTCGTCAAGCAGGCTGCCAAGCGTCAGCATCCGGCTTTTTGCCTCGGTGAGCGGGCGGCCGCCTGCGGCGCGGAACACGGAGGCGGCGGCCGAAATGCAGCCGTCGCCGGAGGTACGGAGAATGCCGATTCCGGAGCGTACCCAGCCCGTGGAAACGGCGGCGATGAGATGTGACATGGTGTTTTCCTCTTATTTAAAAATAACATCCATTCCTTTGAGCATCAAAGGATTGATATTGACCGTCGCGTGGTCGCCGAGACCGCATGTGATATGCGTCACGTCGCAGACGGTATGCAGCATCCCAATATGGCCAAGGACGCGGCAGCGCTGGCCGCTAATGTTGACGTAGATGGCCTTGTGGCCGAGCATGGTGCGAAGCCCCGTCAGCATCTGGCGCAGGCCGTCGCGGAAACGGAAGATGTCGTGTCCCATTTCGCAGCCAAAGCCGTTGTACCAGCCGACGGGCAGGACGGCGATGCGCGTGGGCTTGCGCGCTTTCCATGCCGCGCCATAGCCGCAGGTATGACCCTTTGGAAGCCAGCGCAGCTCCTCAACCGTTGTCTCGCAGATGCCGATGCGCTTGAGCGCGTAGCTGCCCTTAAATGAAAGGCGGCCCAAAATGGCCGAGCCAAGGCGCACGCCGTCCATTTTGAGGTCGGGGAAGCGCAAAAACGCCGCGGAATTGCAGATATGCGCCATACCGGTTTCATAGCCCGCGGCATTGATGGCGGCGATGACGCTTTTAAACGTCTCGGCCTGCGCGTAGGTCTGCTTTTTGTTGCAGAACGCGGAGTGCAGGTGCGTATAGATGCCGGAGACGGCGATGTTGTCCATATAGGCGTAGATTGGCAGAAGCTTGTCAATCTCGGTGGGCAGAAAGCCGTAGCGTCCCATGCCGGTGTCGATTTTGATGTGCGTGTTGGCAACGACGTTTTTCTGCGCGGCCACGCCGTTGAGCACCGTGGCGTCGTCCTGACTGGAGACGGTGATGATGGCGTTCAGGTCGAGAAGCTCACGCAGCTCGTCGCCCGCGCACGTGGGGCGGAGCATGAGAACCTCTTCTTTTTCAAAGCCCGCCTCGCGCAGCGCGCGCACGTCCGACACTTCGGTGACGGCAAAGCGCGTGATGCCCGCCTCGCGGCAGACGGCGGCCATGGGAATGAGTCCCAGACCGTAGCCGTTTCCCTTGAGCACCGCCCAGATGGGCGTGCCGTCGGCGCGCTTGATGAGATTGGCAAGATTTTTTCGCAGGTCGGCGGTATCGACAAGATAGGTTTTCATATGCGCACCTCCAGAACAAATTATTTTCCTCTGTTTTTGATCAGATAGACGCGGCGGCGAAGCTCCTTGAACACGGACGTGCCGTGCTCGATGCAGAAATAGGCGGCGGGGCTGAGCACCAGATCCATCTCGCCGACAAACTCGGTAAAGTCGCCGCCAAAGCCCTGCTTGAAGCGGAACAGGCCGTAGAGCGGGTTGTCCTCGGATACGTCGCCCGACACGCCGCGGAAGTCATAGATGCGGCAGCCGCGTTCGATGGCCCACTGGATCATGCTCCACTGGAGCAGATAGTTCGGCATCAGATTGCGGTGCTCGTTGCTGGACGCGCCGTAGAGATACCAGACCTTGTCGCCGTAGGCGATGGCAAGCGTACCGGCGATGGGCGTGCCCGCGGGGTCAAAGGCCATATACAGCCGGCAGTGCTCGCCAAGGTTATTGAGCATCGCCGCAAAATACTCGGGCTTGCGCGTGACAAAGCCGTCGCGCACGCCGGTGGTGAGCATCAGATCGGAAAAGGCAGGAACCATTTCCTTGCCGCAGACTCTGACCGTTACACCCTTGCGCTGGGCAAGGCGGATGTTATAGCGCCACTTCTGGTGGAAGCCTGCCATGACCTCCTCCTCCGTTTTGCCCTCCACGTTCAGACGGAATACATAGCGGGGGTTGATGGCCTCGAAGTTCTTGCCGCCCTCCTTGCTCTGAAAGCCGAATGAATGGAGCATATCGGCAAAGGCTGTATTGCTGGACGGCACGTCGGGGTCAATCTTAATGACGTAGGCCCTATACTTTTTAGCAAGCTGCTTTGCGCCGTCGAGCAGCTGCGAAAACGTTTCGCGGTCGTCAAGGTCGCACACAGGGCCGCGGCAGCCGTACATCAGCGAGCGGCCAAAGCCGGGAACCTTGCGCGTCATGAGCGCGAGCGTTCCCTTGATTTTTCCGTCCGCGCCGCGCACGGCGATGGCGTCCCAGCTCCACATGGGCTTCTGCTTGCTCCACAGATAGCTCTGGGCAAAGTTGCCCTTGGGATGGGACTGGACAAAGGCTTCATATTCGTCAATGGTTTTATCGGTGATGAATTCGTACATGGCGTATCTCCATCTTATACATTTAAATATAGGAATATCGCAGGATTCGACACAGTCGAAACGGTCAGAACGCACGTTCTGACAATTTTTCACCTTATCTTATCACATCACACGGCCAGATGCAAACGCGACGGTATACTTTTTGCCGCTTTGCAGCAGAATAAACCACGGGAAAATCGAAGCAGTGCGGAAAGGATGGAAAAACGGATGCAGCCGGAGGAGATACAGGCGATTTTTGCGGGGGCGGCGGACTTTGAGACGCATACGGTGATTGCGGGCGGGCAGACGGTGACGGTATTTTTTATCGACGGGCTGACGTCCGGGTCGGAGATTGCGGACTTTGTCATCCGGCCGCTTGGCGCGATGGGCGAGGGGAGCATGGAGGACGTGCTGGCGCGGGCAAAAAACGGCGCGGTGTGGTGCGCGTCGGTCTCCAGTGCGAAAACGCCGGATGCGGCGGCGGAAAAGCTGGTCAACGGCTTTTGCGTGGCTGTGTTCCCCGGGCAGCCGGAGGCGCTCTGCTTTGAGACAAAGACCGGCGAAAAGCGCGGCGTGTCCGCACCGGAGGCGGAAAATACGGTTAAGGGCGCAAAGGACGCGTTTACCGAGACGCTGCGCACGAACACAAGTCTGATCCGCCGCCATCTGCGCACGCCAAGGCTGCGGCTGGAGCAGCACACGATTGGGACACAGAGTCTGACGTGCGTGACGATCTGCTACATTGCGGGGACGACGGATATGCGGCGCGTGGCGCGGCTGCGAAAGCGGCTGGGTGAGATTCACCTGCGCGGGATGCTCTCGCCTGCGGCGGTGGAGGAGACGGTGACGGGCTCACGCCGGACGGCGTTTCCGATGCTGCAATATACGGAGCGGACGGACAAGTTCTGTCAGGGACTGCTGGACGGGCAGGTGGGGCTGCTGGCTGACGGACTGCCGGAGGGCTTCCTGCTGCCGGTGTGTCTGGGGAAGCTGATGCACTCGCCGGAGGACAGGACGGTTGACTATGTGTCGGCAAGCTTTGTGCGGATGCTGCGCTATGCGGCGCTGACGGTGAGTCTGCTGCTGCCGGGGCTGTACGCGGCGATGGCGCTGTTTCACCCGGAGATGATTCCGACAAAGCTCTTGCTTGCGATTATCCAGAGCAAGCAGGACGTGCCGTTTTCCACGCTGCTGGAGGTGGCGGGGCTGCTGCTGGCGTTTGAGATTTTACAGGAGGCGGGGCTTCATCTGCCGCAGGCAATCGGCACGGCGGTGTCGATCATCGGCGGACTTGTCGTGGGAACGGCGGCGGTGGACGCGAAGCTTGTCTCGCCGGCGGCGCTGATTGTGGCGGCTGCCGCAGGCATCTGCGGCTTTGCGCTGCCCGACCGGGATTTGTCGGACGCGCTGCGGCTGTGGCGGCTGGTGCTGACGGTATTCGGCGGGACGGCGGGGCTGTTTGGATTGAGCGCGGGGACAATTTTGCTGCTGGTGCATCTGGCGGGACTGTCGTCGCTGGGCGAGGCATATCTTGCGCCGTTTTCGGCGGTGCACGCGGGCGATGCGATGTACCGGCGGCGCTATTGCAAGCAGGAGCGGGAGGAGACATGAAGCGAATCTGGATCTGGCTGCTGGCAGCGGGGGCGCTGGCGATGACGGGGCTGTGGCCAATGGAGAGCTGCGATGTGGCGGAGCTTCAGCCGGCGCGTGTGCTGATGATTACGATGGAAAACGGACGCATTGCGGCGGACTGCGGCGAGGCATCCGGGAGCGGCGCGACGCTGGACGAAGCGCTGCGCGATATGCAGCGCACGGCACAGGGGAATTTGTTTCTGGGCACGGCGGAGCAGGTGCTGATTCACACGTCGGCCTATGCGGTGCTGCCGCAGGCGGCGCAAAGCGATGCGCTGCGCCCGGCGGCTAAGGTATATCTGGTGGAGGGCGAGCTGCCGGAGGCGGAGGCGGCAAGCAAATTTTTGCAGACGCACAGCGGACGCGTGACGCTGGGACGCGTGCGCGCGGCGATTTTGGGTGCGGGAAGCGTTCAGCCGCCGCATCTGGTGAGTCGTGAGGGGAGGCTGCGGCTGATTGAACAGTAAAATCGGGCGGCGGCAGCAGGCGGCGTGGTGTGCCGCGGCGGCAAGCGTCCCGGCAGTGATGACGTGTGCAGGACGCTCGTGGCAGTGGGTACTGCTGGGCTGCGGCGCGGCAGCGGTATTTTTTGCGATGCTTGGTGCGGCGATGCGCGGCTGCGGCAGCGTGAGCGTGTCTACGGCGGTGCTGCGCGCGTTTGGAGCAAAGGCGGGCGGCGCAATTTTGATTCTGGGCGCGGCATGGACGATTCTGGCGGCGGCGGATGCGGCGGCAAAATGCGCCGGGGCGTTCCCGTCGTCGGATCTGTCAAGGCTTGCGCCGCCGGTGCTGCTGGCGCTGTGCGCGCTGAGCGGGAAGAACGGGGCAAAGAGCGGCGCACGGTGCGCGGCGGTGGCCGCGCCGGTCTTGATTCTATTATATATGTTGATTACGGTGTGCGCGCTGCCGGGTGTGCGGACGCAGTGGCTGCGGCCGTGGGGCGCGTGGACGCAGGCAACCGAGGTGCTTGCGCCGATGCTTGTCCCGGCGGCGGCGCTGTATCTGCCGAGTACAAAGGAGAAAAACGTCCCATGGAGCGCGTTTTTGCTGCTGGCGCTTCTGCCGGCGGGGATGGCGGCGGTGACGAGCGGGTATTTGAGTCCGGCACTGGTGCAGGCAGAGCGGTTTTCGTATTACACGCTGACGAAGAATATGAGTTTGCTGTCAGTGATGGAGCGGTTTGAGCCGGTTTTGTCGGGGAGCCTGTTTGTGGGATACTTCTGCCTGGCAAGCCTTTTGGTGGAATCGGCGTCGGCGCAGCTGGGCGCGGCAATGGGAAAATGGCACGGCGGCAGGCGGACGATTGCGCTCTGCGCGGCGGCATATGGGCTGAGCTATGCGGCAGACAGAATTCCGGACGCGATACGCACGGCGGGGTCGGCTGTATTTTGGGGGCTGATGCCGTCATTAGCACTACTGATAGTGGCCATAAAAAAAGTACGAAAAAAAGCGAAAAAGTAGTTGACAAACGCTTTACAAACTGTTAAGATAGCGGAGCGTTCTTGAGGAGCGCAGGGTTCTGAAAAGTCAAGCGACAGAAAATCACAAAATGTGAAAAAAGTTCTTGACAAACGAACTGAGCTGTGATAGAATGAATGAGTTCGCTGCGGTGAGAGCTTGAATGAGCTCGATGATCCGAAACGAAAAATACAAAAGAATTTGAAAAAAGTTCTTGACTTTTGAAAAGTTCTGATGTATAATGAGCAAGCGCCGCAAATGCGCAGTGCACCTTGTAAATTAAACAACGAGAAACATGAACAAACACCTTGGACAATTTAGTTCCGAAAGGAA
>CAKTUT010000090.1 GCA_934621665.1 uncultured Oscillospiraceae bacterium
GGACAGGATACAACAAATTGGGGTGCGTTATGCAACGCTTCCGTACATGGTGAACATCGGCAGATACACGGCCAGCAGCAGTCCCACCGTAATAAACGCCAGAATGATCGTGATGGCCGGCTCGAGCAGCGCCAGCAGCCGGTCGGTAAAGACGGTGATCTCGTTGTCAAAATATTCGCTGATGACCGTCAGCGTCTGCTCCAGATTGCCGGAGCGTTCGCCCACGCCGGTCATTTCCGTCAGCATCTGCGGGAAGCAGCTCTCGGCTGCCATGCAGTCAACCAGACCCTTACCCTGCTCCACGCCGGTGCGCACGCGGCGCACGGCCTGACGGACGGCCTCGTTGGAGATGACGTTGGCCGTTACGCCAAGCGACTGCGTGATGGGCAGTCCCGCCGTCAGCATGGTCGCCATGGTGGAGGCAAAGCGCGAGGCGGCGTTCATGCGGTGAAGCTTGCGCAGGGGAGAGCGGCGCAGCTTGCGGCTGTCCTGACGCAGCCGGCCGGCCTCACTCTTGCGGATGAGCGTGCGGATAAAGAAGAAGCCGGCAATGGCAAGAAGAATCGTCCACCAGTAGTTGGTGAGGAAGTTGGAGAAGCTGATCAGCCCCTTGGTGATGGGCGGCAGGTCGCTGCCCAGCTCCTCAAATACGCCCACAAACATCGGCACGGCCACAACCATGATGATGATAAACACGATGATGGCCACGATCACGACCATGGCGGGGTAGGTGAGGGTGCTGATGATCTTGGCACGCGTCGTGGCGGACTTGTCATAATAGGTGTGCAGCCGCGTGAAGCACAGCTCCAGCGTACCGGACTGTTCGCCCGCGCGGACGGTCTCGATAAACGTAACCGGGAGCGTGGGAATGTTGTTTTCAAAGCTCTGTGCCAGACTGTAGCCGCCGGACACGTCCTCGGCCACCTTTTTCAGCAGCTTTTGCAGCTCACGGCTTCGCGCCTGCGCCGCAACCATCTCCACGCACCGGACAATGGGCAGGCCGGAGGTAAGAATGATGGCAAACTGCGAACAGATGATGGCAAGCTCCTTGTCGGAGACGCGAACCTTGCCGAGCTTGGGGTTTAAGGTCTTTGTCTCCTTGACAGGCTCAATTTTGGTGATGATGGAGCACGATTCGCGCAGCTGCGCGACGGCTTCATACTCGTTGTAGGCCTGAATGACGCCCGACACCTTTGCGCCGTCGGGAGAGATGCCCTTATACTGAAAGGTAGTCAAAGCGGTTCACCTCACTTAATGGAATGTATCGCGGTCGCGGCAATAGCTGCGCGCGGTGTCCATGGAGACCGTCCCCTCGCGCACCATCTTGTGCAGGGCATTGTCCATGGTGATGCTGCCGCCCTGACCGTTCATGGTGATGAAGCTGTCAATCTGCGGCGTTTTGCCCTCACGGATGAGGTTGCGGATGGCGCTGTTGACAATCATGATTTCGCACGCCGCAGCACGGCCGCGGCCGGTTTTGCGCGGCAGCAGCTGCTGCGAGATCACCGCGCGCAGACAGGTGGATACCTGCAGGCGGATCTGACGCTGCTGACCCTCGGGGAATACGTTGACCATGCGGTCGATGGAGTCGGCGGCGGAGTTGGTGTGCAGCGTGGCAAAGACCAGATGGCCGGTTTCGGCGGCGGTCAGCGCCGTTTCGATGGTGTCAAGGTCGCGCATCTCACCGATGAGAATAACGTCGGGGTCCTCGCGGAGAATCGAGCGCAGGCCGTCGGCATAGCTTCGGGTGTCTGTGCCGATTTCGCGCTGGTTGATGATGCATTTGTCGGGTGTGTAGAGGTATTCGATGGGGTCTTCCAGCGTGATGATGTGGTTCTGGCGCGTGTGGTTGATGCGGTCAAGCAGCGCGGCCAGCGTGGTGGATTTGCCAGAGCCCGTCTCGCCCGTGACCAGCACGATGCCGCTGCGGTATTCGGCAAATTCCGACACGATGGGCGGCAGGTGCAGCTCCTCAATTTCGGGGATGTGGTCGGCCAGAATACGAATTGCCGCCGACACTGCGCCCTTTTGGCGGAAGAGGTTGATTCTGGTGCGGATTGTGCCGAAAAAGCTGCGCGCCAGATCAAGCTCACCGATCTGCACCATGGAGTTGTAGCTCTCGCCTGCCAATACGGCGGCGTAGTGCTCGCAGTCGTCATGACTGAGGGGCGTATCGGTCAGATTTTCGATGCGGCCGTCAATCCGGCACTTGACCGGCAGACCGCAGATAAGATGGATATCCGACGCGCCGCGCGCCTGCGCCTGCGCGATCAGTTCCTGAATTTCGAGCATAAACTCTCCTTTACTCCACAGTGGAGTTGATGGCGCGCGCGGCCTCGCTCGCGCTGATGTCGCCGCGCAGCACAAGCGCACGGCAGTTGTCGCGCATGGGGACAAAGTCGGTGGTCTTGGCCGCCGCATACAGATCGTCATACGACGCGCCCTCAGAGATAAGGCGGCGGAGCGCTGCGTTTATGGTGAGAATTTCAAATACGGCGCGGCGGCCGCTGTAGCCGGTGTGGTAGCACTCCTCGCAGCCCTCGCCGCGGTAGAACTGTACGTCGGCGTTTTCGTCAAGGCCGAGCAGCGCAAGCTCCTCCGCCTCGGGGCGGTAGGGGCGCTTGCAGTGCGGGCAGATTTTGCGCACCAGACGCTGGGAAATGACGCCGCGCAGCGCGCTTGCAGTCAGATACGGCTCAACGCCAATATCGGACAGACGGTCAATGGCGGAGACGGCGTCATTGGTGTGCAGCGTGGAGAGCACCAGATGGCCGGTAATGGCCGAGCGGATGGCAATCGCGCCGGTCTCGCCGTCGCGGATTTCGCCGACGGAGATGATATCGGGGTCCTGACGCAGAATCGCGCGCAGACCGGCGGCAAACGTCATGCCGGTTTTTTCGTTGATCTGGCACTGGTTTACGCCGGGAATGTTGTATTCCACCGGGTCTTCCAGCGTCATGATGTTCGTCTCCTCACTGCTCAGCTCCTGGAGCATCGCACACATGGTGGTGGATTTACCAGAGCCGGTAGGACCGACGATCAGAATTACGCCGCTGCTGTTTTTCAGCAGGGCTTCGTATTTTTCAAGGTCGCGTCCCTCAAGGCCGATGGTGCGGCTGGAGATGTTCTGCTGCGACTTGTCAAGCAGTCGGAGCACGATCTTTTCGCCGTAGACCGTGGGCATGGACGAGATACGCAGGTCAATTTCATGTCCGCGCGCGTGAACCATGGCGCGGCCGTCCTGCGGGATTTTGTGTTCGGAAATATTCATGCCGCCCATGATTTTAAGGCGGGAAATAACGGTGCTTTGCAGGTTGGACGGCACGGTGAGCACGCGGCGCAGAACGCCGTCAATGCGCATGCGGACAACCATTTCGCCGTCCTGCGGCTCCATGTGGATATCGCTGGCGCGCTCGGTAACGGCGCGCTCAATGACGGAGTTGACAAAGCGGATGGTGGGCGCGGTGGCCGCCGCATCGGCGGTCTGCGTCATCTGAACCGGGACGATGTCGTTTGAGGTGCTTCCGGCCTCGCGCTTCATTTCCTCAATCGCGCGCGCCGTGCCCTCGCTTCCATAGAGCGTGGCGATGGCCTGTTCGGTGGCCTTGCGCGTGGCGATCATGGGGACGATCTGCTTGTGCGACGCAGCTTTCAGCTCTTCCTGCGCCATGAAGTTGAGCGGGTCGCTCATGGCGACGAACAGCTCGTCCTTTACCAGCTTTACCGGCACAACGCAGTATTTTTTCGCGATGGCGCGCGGAACGAACTTGCTCAGCTCAACCGGGATGGATACGGCGGTCAGGTCGATGAAGTCAACGCCCAGCTGCATTTGCAGCGCGTCGATCAGCTGCCGCTCGGTGATGATGCCGCTGTTAATCAGCACGTCGCCAAGACGCTGGCCGGTTGTCTTTTGCATGGACAGCGCCTGCTGCAGCTGCGCGTCATTGATTGTACCGGCGGCGATCAGCAAATCGCCAAGACGCATATATGCCATATCGTACCCTCCCATTGCGCGCAAATAATAGAGGCATGAACTCAATCTGCCTCTGTAAATCCAATACCTGTGTTGTTTTGCTTCTTAACAACACCTAATTTTTACCACATTCAAGGCGAAATTTCAAGGAAAATCGACAGATTTCGATTGGATTTACAGAAAACGTCAGGATGCCCAAAAAATTTTTTGTTTTTTCCACGAAATTCAACAAAAAACACAAAACGGTGGTTTCAATCTCGAAATCACCGCTTTGTATCCGTGTTTTTAAGTGCAGCCTCCATCAGCTGCTCAAATGCCCCGGCCGGCATCGGCCTGCCGTAGAAGTAGCCCTGCATATACCGGCAGCCCATGGCCTGAAGCGCATCGGACTGCTCCTGCGTTTCCACGCCCTCTGCGATAACCTCCATGCTAAGTGCGTGCGCCATGTTGATGACGAAGCTTAGAATCTGGCGGCTGCGGGGCGTATTGTCGTTTCCGGCAAGAAACTGCATGTCGAGCTTCAGAATATCGGCGTGCACGTCCTTGAGCGTATTGAGCGACGAATAGCCAGAGCCGAAATCGTCAATCTCCACGGTAAAGCCTGCCGCGCGGAAGCGGTTGACCATGGAGATGAGCTGGTCGGCCTTGTCCATGCAGGCGCTCTCGGTGATTTCCAGCCGCAGCTGCGCGGGCTGGAGATCATAGCGCCGGACAAGTTCGGTAAAGCACTCCGGCAGATCCGTTTCGTACAGATCCATGCGCGAGATGTTGACCGATACGGGAAGCGTCAGCCCCATCGCATTCCAGTCGTGCAGATATTTGCATGTTTTCTCCCAGATGTATCGGTCAACCTCGGTAATCAGGTTGCTGTGCTCAAGCAGCGGGATGAACTCACCGGGGGAGATCATGCCATTTTGCGGGTGCTGCCAGCGAATCAGCGCCTCCGCGCCGGAAAGCTGGTGCGTGGTGCAGTCGTACTGCGGCTGGAACCAGACCTTGAACTGCTCTTCATGCAGTGCGCTTTCCACATTGCCAAGCAGTTTCTGCGCCTTTTCACTGCTGTCAAGCATCTCGGCGCGGTAATAGGCCACGTGGGTTGTGAGATTATTCTTGATGGTTTGCAGCGCCAGAAGCGCCTTGTAGCTCATGATATAGGGGTCGTGGTTGTCCTCACACAGGTCGTATACGCCGATGTGCAGCGTCAGCGGATAGGGATAGTCCTGATATTTTGCGCGGAGCATCGGATTGATTTGCTCCGGGATGATACTGTCGTCGCCGCAGAAGCGGAGAAAGTGGTCGCCGGAAAGATGCGCGCCAAAGGTGTCGGCGGTGTTGTTTTCATGCATGAACAGGCCAAAGTTCCGCAGCAGCTCATTGCCTGCGTCATAGCCGAATGAGGCGTTGATGAACTTGAAGCCCGCAAAGTCGTAGCGCAGCAGCATGTATTTTTGCCCGGGATGCGCGGCGAACCATTCCTTGACGCGCGTATGAAAGCCAGCCGCGTTATAAAGCCCCGTCAGCGGATCCTTTCCACCGGAAACGACGTCCGACACGTCGGCATACGTCAGCAGAATGCGTTCCTTGAGCGGCGAGAGGTACGAGTATTCCAACTTATAGTAATGTATCGTACCGCTCTCGTCTGGCTTTGTACGCAGCGAAACGGTATACTTTGGCGATTGTGCTAGCTTTTTACGGATGGTGCACAGCTGAATAGCGTGCGAGAGATCATGGTATTCCTGCGGGTGCATGATCCTGGTGAAGTCCGGAACAATTTTCGTCTCATAGTCCAGTTCAAGGAATTTCGCCGGTGCGTCTTTCGTCGGATCGTCGTCCGTGTGCCGGTGGACGAATAAAAGCGAGTTGCCGCTTTCGGTGTCGATGAGCGCTAAGTGGGGGAAAAGCTCATGGATCATCTTGTCGCCAACCTGCTGAATCCGTTTTTCATGGTCGATATCCAGCGCGGAGCAGACAGCCTCAACAGCGTTGGTGTTGGGGTTGCGGCCAAAGCGCGCAACAAGCCGCCGCCACACATAGCCGTGTCCGCTGTGGAAAAAGAGAAAGTCGGCCGTGACGTTTGCTGCGCCGGAGCTATACGCGCGCAGAAGCGCCTCTCCGGACATCTGGCTGACAAAGCGATCGGCGTCGTCCGGGTGGAGTCGCTTGAGAGTGAGCTGGGTACACGCTTCAATTGAACCGCTGAAGTCCTCACCGGGAGAGAAATAGCCAACGCACGTCCCGTCAGTCAGGTTGAGGACAAATGAACCAACCAGATTTTCCGTCTGCAGCAGGTGCTCACGCTGGATTTTGCGATAGTCGTTCATCTGCTTGAGCTTGTCGGCGTTGCGCTGCTTCAGATTAACCAGATCAAGGCGTAAATAAGAGATGATAACAACGGCACAGATGGCGATGACGATGCACATCAGCGCCGTGGTGAGCGTGGAGGCCGGCATGACGCCGCCGGACAGCACCGGCATACACAGATTCGATTGTAATAGTGTACAGTACATAAAGCACCTCCAGCCAAACGGCTGTCAAGAAAAAACACATTAGGAACCGTGTAATAAATATTCTAACAGTTGTATATCGTTTTTTCAACTAAAAATTCGTTGTTTTGCAAAGAAAACTGACAAAATAGGACAAAAATCCCAAAAAAATGCAACGAAATCTGCGGGCTGACAAGCGGGCGGCGTGAAAAACTATGCAGGATCAGGTAATTTGCAGGTGAGCGCGTGCACAATTTATGGAAATTCATGTTGAAACTTGGACGAATGCATGATACCATACTTGCGTTAAAAGAGCGTAAAGGGAAGAGTCGGACTGCGCCGCAAGGCACGGTATGGGACGAACGACGACAACGGCGCGGATTGCGAGGAGCGGCAAGTGAAAAATGAACCGAAAATTCTGATAGCAGATGATTCCATGATGAACCGTGCGGTTCTGTCTGAAATCCTCGGCGATGAATATGTATACCTGTACGCGGAAAACGGCGTACAGGCACTTGAGGTGCTGGAGCAGAATCTGGATGTGGATTTGCTGCTGCTGGATATCAATATGCCGGTGATGGACGGTTTTGGCGTGCTGGACGTGATGAGGCGTCGGCACTGGATTGAAGAGCTGCCGGTCATCATCATTTCGGCCGAGGACGACGTCGAATTTATCCAAAAGGGCTATGATCTCGGTG
>CAKTUT010000091.1 GCA_934621665.1 uncultured Oscillospiraceae bacterium
GTTCTAGTAGGCGCACAAATTCCACACTTGCGGCACGTAGTGTGTTTTGCCCGACGTACACGCCGCCGGGCAAAACGAATTGATACTTTATTCCGCCGTGCGCGGCGGAACTCTACGAGGTTTTTTGACAGACTGGAACAGCCCGCACGAAAATTTCCGTACTGCCTATGCAGAGAAGAATCCCAAAGAGAATGAACGCGAGGCCTCTTAAAATTTTGTTATTCATAATGGTATTTCTCCATAAATGCTGATGTTCCCTGCATCCTATCACACATCAGCGACCACTGCCAGAACTGCCAAACACGCCGGAATGCGCAAAACGCAGGAATTGACATTTGCTGCAATAGCCCCTATAATATTCTGGTGAATGGATTCTTGCCGGCTTGCCGGGAAAAAGGAGACGAGGTACGATGAAGTATAGAATGACAATCGCTGGCCTTGAGCGGGATCTGCCGCTGTGCAAGGTGGCGGACGATCTGTATATCGGTGCATTTGTCATGTTTGGCGATGCGGAGATTACCGTTGCGGCTGCACGGGAGCTTTTGAAGCGCGCGCCCAAGGACTATGACTATATGCTGACGGCTGAGGCCAAGAGCATTCCCCTGATTCATGAAATGGCACGCCAGAGCGGCGCAAAGACCTATTTTATCGCCCGCAAGGGCACAAAGGTCTATCTGACCAACCCCCTGCATGTCAAGGTCCATTCGATTACAACACAGCGCGAGCAGGAGCTTTATCTGGGCGGCGAGGACGCTGCACTGATGAAAGGCAAACGAATTTTGATTGTTGACGACGTGATCTCCACCGGTGAGTCGCTTCGCGCACTGGAAGAGCTGGTCGAGGAAGCCGGCGGTATTGTCGCGGGCAAAATGGCCGTTCTGGCCGAGGGCGATGCGCAGAACCGTCCCGACATCACGTATCTGGAAAAGCTGCCGGTATTCAATGCCGACGGCACGGTCAAGGAATAATTCTGTTTGTTTTTCGGCGCGGCACGGAAAGTGCCGCGTCCGGTTTGGGTTTCAGCCGGCGCTGCAATTGCAGCGCCGTTTTTGTATCTGCCGCGGGAAAATGCACGGCAGAGCTTGCTTTGTGTAAAAAATGAGGTGAGAATATGAAAGGGAAAGAAAGTGCAAAGAAGCAGAGCGTCCTGCCGCGGATGCTGCGCGGCAGTATCCGCTACTTTGCGGCATGTATTCTGGCGGGTATTGCCTTTACCATCTGCGAGCTGGTTGTGCCGCAGATTGTCCGCATGACGGTGGACTCGGTGATTGGAAGCAAGCCGCTGGAAGCGCCGGGATTTGTACAGTCATGGATTTTGTCCATGGGCGGCGTGGCGTGGCTGCGGCAGCGCTTGTGGCTTCCGGCGGTGGTAATGGCAGGCTTTGGCCTGCTTTCCGCGGGGCTTCGCTATGTGACGAATCTCTACAGCTCCAAGGCAGGCGAGACGCTGGTCAAGACGACGCGCGACCTGCTCTATGGCCACATCCAGCACCTGCCGTGGAAGTGGCACATGCAGAACGCCACCGGCGATATCATCCAGCGGTGCACATCGGACGTGGAACGCGTTAAGACATTCTTTCAGGAGCAGTTTGTGTCAGTGTTCCAGATTGTGGTGTTAATTGTGCTGTCGCTTGTGTGCATGATTGCGATGGACTGGCGGCTGGCAATGGTGCCGCTGGTGCTGTTTCCGGTGATTGTAGCGTATTCAATGCTGTTTCACAACCGCATCCGCGACCGCTTTACCGACTGCGATGAGTCAGAGGGCGTATTGTCTACGATTGCGCAGGAAAATCTGACGGGTGTGCGCGTGGTGCGCGCGTTTGGCCGCGAGAATTTTGAGCGCGAACGCTTTGAAAAGCAGAACGAGGAGTACACAAGCCTGTGGATCAGGCTCTGCCGGACGCTGTCGGACTTCTGGGCAATCGGCGATTTTACAAGCTGCATTCAGGTGCTGCTGGTTGTAGTGCTGGGCAGCGTTCTGTGCGTGCAGGGACAGATGAGCGAGGGCTCGTTTATCTCGTTTGCACTGTATAACTCCATGCTCATCGGCCCTGTCCGCCGACTTGGACGCATGATCTCGGAGATGAGCAAGGCGGGCGTGTCGATTGACCGCATTGCGGAGGTTCTGAACGCGCCGGTGGAGCAGGATGCACCGGGCGCGCAGGAAAAGCCGATGGACGGCGACATTGAATTTAAAAATGTGACGTTCCGCTATGAGACCGGCCCTGCCGTCTTGGATGATGTTTCGTTCCGCATCCCGGCGGGGAGCAGCTTTGGCATTTTGGGCGGCACGGGCTCGGGTAAGAGCAGCCTGATTTTGATGCTGTGCCGTCTGTATGCGCCGAACAGCGGCAGCGTGACGGTGGGCGGAGCGGATATCGCGTCGATGCCGGCAAAATGGGTGCGCGAGCATATCGGCGTCGTTCTGCAAGAGCCATTCCTGTTTTCACGCACAGTGGAGGAGAACATCGGCATCTGCGGCGCGGACGCGCAGACCATCCGCGATGCAGCGGCTACGGCCTGCATCCATGATGACATTGAACGCTTTGCCAAGGGCTATGACACCGTGGTCGGTGAGCGCGGCGTGACGCTTTCGGGCGGACAGAAGCAGCGTGTGGCCATTGCGCGGACGCTGACGCAGAAAACGCCGGTGCTGGTATTTGACGATTCGTTGTCGGCGGTGGATACGCAGACGGATGAGAAAATCCGCCGCGCGCTCAAGCAGCGCCGCAGCGGCGTGACGACGATGATCATCTCGCACCGGATCACGACGCTGATGGACTGCGACAATATTCTGGTGTTGGAGCACGGCAGAGTGTCGCAGCTCGGCACACCGCGCGAGCTTCTGACACAGGAGGGGCTGTTTCGCAAGATCTATGATATGCAGATGACGATTGGAGAGGAGGAAGCCGAATGAAAAACGAAAATAAGGGACTTCCGCTGTTCGGTATTCCGCGCCTGATCCCATATCTCAAGCCCTATGGCAGACTGCTGCTTTCCATGGTTATCATGGGACTGATTGGAAGCGTTATGGACGCGGTGATTCCGCTGTTCCAGCAGCACGCGATTGACAATTTTATCGGCTTCGGCACGATGGACGGCATCGGTGCATTTCTGGCGCTGTATGTAGTCGTGATTATTGTGCAGGTGATCTCAAACTACATTTCGGCCTATGGCGCGTGCAAGGCGGAGCTTTACGTTGGCCGCGACCTCAAGCGCGAGGCGTTTAACCATCTGCAAACGCTGTCGTTCTCCTATTTCAATCAGAACAGCGTGGGCTATATCCACGCGCGCGTCATGTCGGATACCGACAAGATTGCGTCCACGCTTGCATGGGGACTGATGGAGGGCGTGTGGGATCTGGCGTATTTGCTGGGCGCGGCGGTGTCGATGTTGATTCTCAACTGGAAGCTGGCGCTTTGCGTGATGATCGTTGTGCCGGTACTGGCCATTGCCAGCGCGGTCTTCCAGAAGAAGCTGGTGTTCATGCAGCGGCAGGTTCGCGAGCAGAACTCGCACATTACCTCCGCCTTTAACGAGGGCATTTCGGGCGCAAAGACGACAAAAACGCTTGTGATCGAGGATAAGGTAGAGCGGGAATTTGACGGCCTGACGGCACAGATGAAAAAGGTCAGCGTCCGCAGCATGCATTTCCGCGCGCTTTATATGTCCACGACGGCCTTTGCCGCGTCAGCGGCGCTGGCAATTGTCCTCTGGCGCGGCGGCATTCTGAGTCAGAGCGGACTGATGCTGGTTGGCACGCTGACAGTATTTATGAACTATGCGCAGGGCATGATGCAGCCAATTCAGTTCCTCGTCCAGACGGTGGCGCAGCTGAGCGACGTGCAGGTAAACGTCGAGCGCTTTACGCGCCTGATGGGCACGGAGTCCGATGTGCGCGACACACCGGCAGTTATTGAAAAGTACGGAGACTCGTTCCACCCGAAAAAAGAGAACTGGGAGCCACTTTACGGCGATATCGAATTTGAGGACGTGACGTTCCGCTATCCAGACGGCGACGAGAACATTCTGGAGCATTTCAGCCTGAAAGTCCCACAGGGGACGAACGTGGCCATTGTCGGCGAGACGGGCGCCGGCAAATCGACGCTGGTTAATCTGGTGTGCCGCTTCTTTGAGCCGACGGAGGGACGTGTGTTGATTGACGGCCGCGACGCGCGTGAGCGCAGCCAGCTGTGGCTGCACGCGAACATTGGCTACGTGCTGCAAACGCCGCATCTGTTTTCCGGCACGGTGCTGGAAAACCTGCGCTATGGCCGCCCGGACGCGACAATGGAGCAGATTGAAGCGGCGGTTCACGCTGTATCAGCCGACAGCATCATCGAGCGCTTACCCGATGGCTATAACTCGCAGGTGGGCGAGGGCGGTTCCAGCCTGTCAACGGGCGAAAAGCAGCTTTTGTCATTTGCACGTGCGCTTCTGGCCGACCCGCGCATTTTTGTGTTGGACGAGGCGACAAGCTCGGTGGATACCGTGACGGAGCGGCTGATTCAGGACGCAATTGAAAAGGTCATGGCCGGACGCACATCGTTTATCATTGCGCACCGGCTGAGCACGATCCGCCGCGCGGACGTGATTCTGGTTGTGCACGACGGCAAGATTGTGGAAAGCGGCACGCACGCGGCGCTGATGGCGAAAAAGGGTGTGTACTGGCAGCTGTATACGCGACAGTACTGCGAGGAGCAGATGCAGAATCTGATGGAGTGAGGAGAACGTGCCATGAAGTATGAAAGCATCCGAAAAGAGATTGTGGCCTACGCCAGAAAGCTCTATGACGACCGGCTGGTCTCGTGCACCAGCGGCAATATCAGTGTCCGCATCCCGGAAAGCCCAGAGCTGATGGCGATTACGCCGGGTTCGGAGGACTATCTGACGATGACGCCAGACCGGATCGTGATTATGACGCTGGACGGGACGGTGGTGGACGGCGCGGCACGCCCGTCGAGTGAATGGCGGATGCACGCGGGAATTTACCGTGAGCGGGCGGATATCAGCGCGGTGGTGCACACGCACTCGGCGTATGCCACGACGTTTGCCGTGCTGCACAAGCCCATTCCGATCTGTCTGTCGGAGATGATTCCATGGCTTGGCGGCGAGATTGCCGTCGCGCCGTTCTGCGTGCCGGGAACAAGCGGCCTAGCCGACACGGCGCTGCCGCTTCTGACCGGGCGGCACGCGTGTCTGCTTGGCAATCACGGTGTACTGGCTGTGGCCGATGCGCTGCCGCTTGCGTATACGCGCGCAGCGTATGTGGAGGACGCGGCAAAGGTGAACTATCTTGCCATGACGGCGGGAAGGCCGGTTTTGCTGACCGACGCGGAAATCCGCGCGGTTCGCGGAGAATAGCAGAAATGAAATTGGACGCGGCGGCAGCCGCGTCCAATTTTTATGTATATAATTATTGACAAACGATAATTACTGTGATATCCTGCAAATGAAATTATTGCAAAACGATAATTATGGAGGCGCAAGATGAAAAAACAGAACGGACTGTGGCTGTTTGTGATGGAGGCAGTGCTCTGCGCCGCGGCGGCGGTTTTGCTGCGCGGGACGGCAGGCGTAGATGCGGGGATTTTTGCGTTCCCCTTTGTGCAGATTGGGCAGGGGCTGCGGGCGCTGTCGCTGTCGGGCGCGGTGGGAAATGCGGCAGCGATTGCGATTTATGTTGTGCTGTCGCTGTTTCCGATGGGAATTTTTATATGGCGGATGTGCAAAGCGCCGCACGATGCTGAGCAGCTGCTTCTGCCGCTGATGAGCGTGACGCTGTTTGGCGTTTTGTATGTGATGGTCAATCCGGCGCTGCTTTCACGGATGCAGCTTCCTGGAAAGGCAATCGGTCAGGCGGCGCTTGGCGGGCTTGTGTACGCGGAGCTGTGCGCATATCTTGTTCTGCGCATTCTGCGCGGGGCGTTCCGGGCGGACGCGGCGCAGCTGCGGCGGTATCTCACAGCGCTGTTGGCTGCTTTGGGCGTGGTATTCGTATATGCGGCGTTCGGCGCAAATGTGACAGAGCTGTTTTCGCAGCTGGATGCGCTGCAAACGGCGAATACCGACGGCGGCGCGCTTGGCTGGACGCGGGCGTTTCTGGTACTGCGGATGATAGCGGACAGCGTGTCGCTGGTACTGGATGTGTGGGTGATTCTGGCGGCGCTGGCGCTGCTTTCGGCGCGAAAGGCGGGCGACAGTGAGCAGGCCGCCGCAGCGGCGGAGAAGATTGCCGCGCGCAGCCGTATATCGCTGAGCGTGTCGGTGCTGCTGCCGCTGGCGCTGTATATCGCGCAGCTGCTGATGGCAGGCAGGCTGCGGCAGACGGCGTTTTCGGTGTCGCTTCCGCTGCAATCTGTGGCGTTCTGCCTTGGCGCGCTGCTGCTGGCGCGGCTGATGCAGGAAAACCGCCGCTTACAGGCCGACAACGACCTGTTTATCTAGGGGGCGGCCATGGCGATAAGAGTACATCTGGACGATGTGCTGCGCGCGCGCAATATGACGTCAAAGGAGCTTTGCGCCAGGGTCGGCATTACGGAGGCAAACCTGTCGATTCTGCGCAGCGGCAAGGCAAAGGGCGTGCGCTTTGGCACAATGAACCGCATCTGCTATTTTTTGCAGTGCGACGTGGGCGATATTTTGAAATTTGACGGACAGCTGGAGGGCGACGACGATGAATAAACGGAAAATCCTTTCGCTTTTATTGGCGGCGGTGCTGCTGCTTTCGGGGTGCAGCCTTGCGCGGCCGGAGACGGAGGCGGACGCGCAGCAGCGCGAGGACGCAATGGTGGGCGTGCTGGTGACGTTTGAGCCGCTGGATTTATTCGACTTTGAACGCTATTTCAGCGACAACGCAGATAAAATTGTAAGCGGCGGCATGGTCAGCGAGGCAGACGCGGCGGAATACCAGAACTGCCTGTTTGCCGAAAAGAACGAGGCGGGGCGCTATGTGTTCCCGGAGGTGGAGGGCTATGTCTGGCTGTGCACGCGCGAAACGGACGGTGAAAACACCAGCACTGTCATGCAGGGCGACGAGGCATTTGATGTGACGGAAAACCGGGTGGAAACGACGGACAGCGGCGTGAAATACGTGTTTGCCGCGACGATCTATCAGGTGCCGGACGATTCCGGCATGGCACGGATTTACG
>CAKTUT010000092.1 GCA_934621665.1 uncultured Oscillospiraceae bacterium
GCGGTGGTGAAATGCTTGGACTGGCAGAAGCTGAAGCAGCCGACGTTGCCGATGGTGCCGACGGAGCGGCCGTTATACTTGCCGCCGATGGCCTGCGCGCAGTCCTCAATGACGTACAGATTGTGCTTCTTCGCGATGTCCATGATGCGGCCCATGTCGCAGACAACGCCGTACAGGTGAACAACAACGATGCCCTTGGTGCGGTCGTTGATTTTGCGCTCGATATCGTCCGGGTCAATGGTGTGGTCGGGGGTCACGTCGCAGAAAACGGGAATTGCGCCGGCCTGAACGATTGCGTAGGACGAAGCGATAAACGAATAGGACGGAACGAGCACCTCATCGCCAGGGCCGATGCCAAGCGAGGAGATACCGATGTGCAGTGCGGCCGTGCCGCAGGAGCAGGAGATTGCCATCGTTGCACCGGACCACTGGCGGAACTTTTCTTCAAATTCCATGCCCTTTTTGCCGGTCCAGTAGCTGACAAGACCGGAGTCCATCGCGTCGGCCATGTCCTGCTTGGTTTTGGGGTCAAACTGCGGCCACATCGGGAAGCCGAGCTCGGCGACGCCTGCGCCGTTCATTGCGAGTTCTTTTTTATCCATTTCTTACACCTCATAATTAAAATTTGAATTCTGATTCGTTTGCAGCAACCGGCTGCTTGTCTTTCCAAAAACAACATAACGCGAGATAATTATTTTGTCCACTAAAATAATTCGAGCAAAATTGAGAATTTACGCACCGGTCGGAGCAGCGGCAGGCTTGCATTCTGTGCACAGCTGTGCTAGATTAGCCATGATAGAACAATTTTCGGCAGGGGAGGGGCGGATATGCTTCAGATTCGGGCGGATATGTCGCCGGCATCAAACCAGCAGCGCATAAAAAATCAGAACGCGACGCTGCTGTTTGATCTTGTACGCCGCCTGTCTCCCATTTCGCGCGCGGCGTTGACAAAGACCTCGGGACTGTCGGCGGCCACGGTGACTGCACTCGTGGATGAGCTGCTGCAGGGCGGATGGCTGGTGGAGCTTGGCGCGGAGGCAAGCGGTGCGCGCGGACGGCGGCCGATCAATCTGGCGGTGAACGCGGCGCGCGGTGCGGTAGCAACGCTGGAGATTATTTCAGACGGTTTCATTCTGAGTGTTTACGACATTGGGCTCAGGCGGCTGACGCTTTTGCGCAGCGATATCCCTGCGGTGGCCAGTGCACCCATTGCAGTGCAGCTATACGCGCAGCTGCGGCATCTACAGCTGTCCGACGAGCAGCTGCTTGGCATTCATATTTTATATCCGGGGCTGATTGACGCGGGAACGGGACGGTTGGGCTTCTCTGCCGTGATTCGAAGCTGGCAGCAGTGCTGCCCGACGCTTTTGCCGGATTTGCAGTCGGCGTTTCCGCGGGCATATGTCATGCTTTCCAATAACGCCGCAGCGGTGGCGTATTCGGTTTTTACGCGGGATCTTGTGCAGCCGCAGCTGCCGCTGCTTGTCATGACGGTAAAGGAGGGCATTGACGCAGGAGTGGTGTTCCCGGGCGGGCGGAGCATTCCGCTGGAGGCAGGACACATTTCCATCGACCGGAACGGACCGATGTGCAACTGCGGCAACCGCGGCTGTCTTGAGACGCTTTGCTCCACCACAGCGCTTTTTGAACGGCTGCGCGCAGCCGGAGTTGACGTCAGCTATCAGGATACGTATGGCTCAGATCAAAATGAGACCGTCATGGGCGAAATTGCCGCGCGGTTTGCAGCCGGCGACACGGCCGTTACAGCTTGCCTGCGCAGCTATGGTCAGGATCTGTGCTGCGCGCTGGTATCGCTTGTCAATCTGCTTGATGTGCGTACCATCCGGCTGGGCGGTCTGCTGCATCTGCTGGGCGAGCCGTTTGCGCAGCTGCTGCGCCAGACGCTTGCGGCAGACTATCATATTTTGACCAGCGCCAAGCAGCTCGATATCCGGCTGTTTGACTGCCAGTATGAGGATGCGCGCAAGGCGGCCGTCATGCAGACGCTGGAGGCAATTTTCTCTGCGCACTGACGCAAAACTGCATTTTTCTATTTTTATGGCCGGAGTTGGAAAAAGTCCTTGACTTCCCGTACAATATCTCTTATAATACACCAAACCCGTAAAAGGAGGATACAATGATGCGGTATCGACTGAAGAATGCACAGCTTCTTGTAAATGGCGCACTTTGTTCCGTGGAAGTGTTTGTATCGGGCGGAAGAATTGTTTCCATTGGGAATCGTGTTTCCTGTCCTACGGATACTGTTTCTATTGATCTTCATAATGCTGTTTTATTTCCCGGTTTCGTTGATGTTCATGTACATCTTCGTGAGCCGGGATTTTCTTATAAGGAGACAATCCGCTCCGGGACGATGGCGGCGGCGCATGGCGGCTTTGCCCATGTGGCGGCCATGCCAAACCTTGAGCCTGTGCCTGACTGCCGCGCATCGCTTGATGTGCAGCGGCGGCTGATTGACGAGTCGGCGGTGGTGCATGTGCATCCCTACGGCGCGATTACTGTGGGCGAGCGGGGAGAGCAGCTTGCCGACCTTGCAGCCATGGCGTCCGATGTCATCGCGTTTTCCGATGACGGAAAAGGCGTGCAGAGTGAGACCATGATGCGCGAGGCCATGACGCAGTGCAAGCGTCTCGGCAAAATTCTGGCCGCACACTGCGAGGACAACAGCCTCCTGCGCGGCGGCTACATCCACGACGGCGCGTATGCGCGCGCACATGGCCACCGCGGCATCTGCTCGGAAAGCGAATGGAGTCAGATCGCGCGAGACGTAAGACTGGCCGAAGAAACCGGCTGCGCCTATCATGTGTGCCACGTATCGACGAAAGAGAGCGTGGAGATCATCCGCGCGGCAAAGCGGCGCGGCGTGGACGTGACGTGTGAGACGGCGGCGCACTATCTGGCGTTTACGGACGCGGACTTGCAGGAGGACGGCCGGTTCAAGATGAATCCGCCGCTCCGCAGCGAGGCCGACCGCGCGGCGCTGATCGAGGGCATTCTGGACGGCACGATCGACATGCTCGTGACCGACCACGCGCCGCACAGCCGCGAGGAAAAATCGCGCGGCCTTGAAAAGAGCGCCATGGGTGTGGTGGGACTGGAAACATCGTTTGCCGCAGCATATACGTATCTGGTCAAGCCGGGCATTTTGCCGCTTGAAAAGCTGATCGACCTGATGCATGGCGCGCCGATGCGGCGCTTTGGCTGCGGGACGGCACTTGCCGAGGGACAGCCTGCCGATCTGACGGCATTTGATTTAAACGAACGCTACATCGTCGATCCTGAGAAATTCCTGACGATGGGGCGCGCCACGCCGTTTGCGGGAATGAAACTGACCGGTGCATGTAAAATGACGATGATTGACGGCAAAATCGTCTGGGAGGAGAAAGCGCATTGATTGAGACTTCTTATACGGTAAATGAGAACTGCTGCCTTGTACCGGGCGTGTACCGGCTGCGTCTTGCGGGAGATACCTCGGCGATTACCGCGCCGGGACAGTTTCTGGAGCTGAAGCTGCCGGGCTTTTATCTGCGCCGGCCGCTTTCGGTGTGCGACTGGGACGAGCGCGGCGTGACCATCCTCTATAAGGTGGTTGGCGGCGGCACGGACTGGCTTTCCAAATGTGTGCCCGGAGACAAAATGGATGCGCTGAGCGGGCTTGGCAACGGATTTGATGTGAATGCGTGCGGCGATGTGACGCTTGTCATTGGCGGCGGTATCGGCGTGCCACCGATGTATGGTCTTGTAAAGTGTCTGCTGGCTGCCGGAAAAACGCCGGTTGCGATTCTGGGCTTTAATACGGCGGATGAGTGCTTTTACGAGAATGAATTCCGGAAGCTCGGCGTGCGGACGATTGTCGCAACCGCCGACGGGAGCTATGGCGTGCGCGGCTTTGTAACTGATGCACTTCCAGAGCGCTATGACAGCTTCTGCGCCTGCGGGCCGCTTCCTATGCTGCGCGCGCTGTGCGGCGCGGCGGAAAAGCCAGGCTTTTTGAGCTTGGAGGCACGCATGGGCTGCGGCTTTGGCGCGTGCATGGGCTGCTCCATTCAGACGGCAAACGGCATGAAACGCGTCTGCAAGGAGGGGCCTGTGTTCCGAAAGGAGGAGCTGGTATGGTAAATACGGCAGTAACGCTTTGCGGGATTGCGCTTGACAACCCGGTGATCCCGGCCAGCGGCACGTTCGGCTATGGATATGAATTTGCAGAGCTCTACGACATCAACTGCCTTGGAACGTTTTCCTTTAAGGGTACGACGCGCGAAATGCGCCCCGGCAACGCACAGCCGCGCATTGCCGAAATGGTGGGCGGAATGCTCAACGCTGTGGGTCTGCAAAACCCGGGCGTAGATGCGGTGATTGCGAATGAGCTGCCAAAGCTGAAGCCGGTATTTCACAAGCCGGTTATGGCAAATGTCAGCGGCTTTTCGATTGAGGAGTATGTGGAGGTCTGCCGCAAGCTCGACGCCTGCGAGCAGGTCGGCTGGCTGGAGGTCAACATTTCCTGCCCCAATGTGCACGGCGGCGGAATGAGCTTTGGCACGGACTCGAAAGCGGCGTATGCCGTCACACGGGCGGTAAAAGATGCAGTCAGAAAGCCGGTGATCGTCAAGCTTTCGCCCAATGTCACGGACATTGCCGAAATTGCACGTGCGTGTGCGGACGCGGGCGCGGACGCGTTGAGTCTGATTAATACGGTGATGGGCATGCGCATCGACCTGCGCACAAGGCGGCCGCTGCTTGCAAATAAAACCGGCGGCATGTCAGGCGCGGCCATCTTCCCGCTGGCGGTGCGGATGGTTTGGCAGGTGTATGAGGCGGTAAAAATTCCAATTGTCGGCATGGGCGGCGTTCAGTCGGCGCAGGATGTGCTGGAGCTGATGCTGGCGGGCGCGACAGCGGTAGAGGTTGGTGCGGCCAATCTGGTCAATCCCTACGCCTGCCGCGATATCATCGCGCAGCTGCCGCAGACGATGGAGCGATATAAAATAACAAATTTAACGGAAATCATAGGAGGCGCACACCATGGGTAAGGACGTCATTATTGCACTGGACTTTGACAGCAAGGAGAAAACACTTGCATTTCTTGACCGCTTCACGGGCGAAAAGCCGTTTGTGAAGATCGGCATGGAGCTTTTCTATGCGGAGGGACCGCAGATTGTCCGCGAGATTAAGGCAAGAGGACATAAAATCTTCCTTGACCTCAAGCTGCACGATATCCCGAATACGGTCAAAAAGGCCATGGCAGTTTTGTCCGGGCTGAACGTTGACATGGTGAATCTGCACGCGGCAGGCACGCGCGCCATGATGACGGCGGCACTGGAGGGACTCACGCGCGCCGACGGCACGCGCCCGCTGCTCATCGCCGTGACGCAGCTGACCTCCACCAGCCAGCAGAGCATGGAAGAGGAAATTGAAATTCACAAGCCGCTTGCCGATGTGGTCATTGATTATGCAAAAAACGCAGCGCTGGCCGGACTTGACGGCGTAGTCTGCTCGCCGCTGGAGGCCGGTAAGATTCATGAGGCCTGCTCCAAGACGTTTGTCACCGTGACACCCGGCATCCGCTTTGCCGACAGCAAAGCCGACGATCAGGTTCGCATCACCACACCCGCCAGAGCACGTGAGATCGGTTCGGACTATATCGTAGTCGGCCGCCCAATTACGCAGGCAGACGATCCGGTTGCGGCCTATCGCCGCTGTGTGGAAGAATTTGTGGGGTAAGCAATGTGCTGGGAAATTGTACTGTTTGATCTGGATGGCACACTGACCGACTCCGGCCCGGGCATTATGAAAGCGGCGCAGTACGCGCTGCGCGCCTATGGTATCGAAAAGCCGTGGCAGGAGCTTGCCTACTTCGTCGGGCCACCGCTGAGTGAGAATTTCTCGCCGTTTGTGGCGTCGGAGGAGATTCCGAATATCATCGCAAAATTCCGAGAGTACTATCGCGTGGACGGCTGGATTGACAACGCACCGTATCCGGGTGTGGCCGAGATGCTGGCGGAAATGAAAGCTGCGGGCTGCAAGCTCTATGTCGCCACGTCAAAGCTTGAAACGATGGCGGTGCAGGTGCTGCGGCACTTTGGACTGGCTGGTTACTTTGAAGCCATCTGCGGCGCGCCGGAGAGCGACCCCGAAGCGGGCAAAAAGGTAAACGTGGTAAAAAGAGCGCTGAAAGAGGCGGAATGCACCGAGCTTTCGCGCGCTGTAATGGTGGGCGACCGTGAGCATGACATTCTGGGCGGCCACATGGCAGGCTTGCAGGCCGTGGGTGTGCTCTATGGCTACGGAAGCCGCGAGGAACTGGAAAAGGCCGGGGCGGAGGCGATTGCAGCCACGCCGGAGGAACTGAAAAATCTGATTTTGATGAGGAACTGAAAGGAGCAGCTATGGAAAACCTGGAACGCCGAATTGCCGAGGGACTGCTGTCCATTCGTGCCGTGTTTTTTCGCCCGGATGAGCCGTTTACATGGGCAAGCGGCATCAAAAGCCCGGTCTACTGTGATAACCGCCTGATTCTCACCGCTCCCGCGGTGCGCACCGAGGTGGAGACGGCGCTGATGCACATTGTACAAGAGGAGTATCCGGAGGCAGAGGTACTGATGGGAACGAGCACGGCGGGCATTGCGCACGCGGCAATCGTTGCGCAAATGATGAACCTGCCCATGGGCTATGTCCGTGCGTCAGGCAAGGATCACGGCCGCAAGAACCAGATTGAGGGCAAGCTGGAGCGGGGGCAAAAGGTCGTCGTCATTGAGGATCTGATCTCTACCGGTGGAAGCGTGTTGGATGTGGTGAATGTTCTGCGCGAGGCCGGGGCAGATGTGCTTGGCGTTGCCAGCATCTTCACCTATGGAATGCAGAAAGGTCTGACGCGTCTGGCAGAGGCAAACGTGAAAAACCGAAGCCTGACAAACTTTGATGTCATTGCCGCCGTAGCGGCAGAGCAGAAATACATTCAGCCGGACGACGTTGCCCGACTGATTCAGTTCCGCAACAACCCCGCAGACGAATCTTGGAT
>CAKTUT010000093.1 GCA_934621665.1 uncultured Oscillospiraceae bacterium
CTTGGCGGCACGGAGATTGACACCACAGCAGACATCCAGCGTACAAAGCTTGACAATACACGCGTAACGGTTGTCCAGCGCGACGGACTTGCGCTTTACTATGCAAACGGCACAGTTTATCTGGAAAACGGCAAGGCGTATCAGGTCGGCGGCGAAATGCCGGATTATGCACAGCTGCTGCCACAGGCGGCGGAACTCTACCGTCTGATTGACGTGACACGCACAAAGGATGGCAGTCAGACAACCTATGACATCACCGCAGCAGGCAGCGATGGCGCGTCAAAACTGCTGGCCATTCTTGTGCCTCAGCTTTCGCAGGCGCTAACGCTGGACACAATGCAGCTTTCACTTATCGAGCGCGACGGCGCGGCTGCGCAGCTGCACTTCTGGGCTGACTCCGTTGATCTTTCACTTGACGCCGTTCTGACAGTGGATGAGGCGGCGAAAAAGACGCCGGAAATTCCCGACGCAGTGGCGGATGCCATTCGTGCTGGTACGTCCGGTGAAAGCAGTGTGACGCTGGATCTCTATCAGCTGCTTTCGGCATGGTCGGCGCAGCTGTCGCAGGATACGGTTTCGGCCGATTTGAAGCTTTCAGCAGACTGCGGCCCAGTTGTGGTGAGCGATACGCTGCAATACGATCTCAAGCGAGTTTCCGGCCTTTCTATTGGCAGCATCCGACGCGAACCGCTCTCGCTGTACTTCTCCGGTGATAGCGTCTGTGATGCCGACGGCAATATCGTCACGGTCAATACCGAGTCGCTGCTGGACGCGGCGAAGCTGATTGATATTGCCTATCAGCTCGTTCAGAACGGTACGGTTTCCAGCAGAACCTCCGGCAGCACAACCGAGTACACGCTTGCGCTGGACGATGACGGAATGCTGGCGCTTGCGCAGGCCATTGCGCCGCAGGTCTCGCCGCAGAGTCTGCTTCTGCGTTCAGGTGAGCTTGTGATGCAGGTGGAGGACGGAACGCTGACATCCGTTCAGGTTCATTGCAGCGGTGAGATTCACATTGCGCTCTCGCAGGCGCGGGCAGGGCTTGGCGCAACAATTACATTTGTCTCGCGTGAGGTTGTCATTCCCCAGCGCGCGCTTGAAGCGCTGCGCAGTGCAAGCTAAATGCAGAAGAAACGTGGCGGACCAAAGTGGTCTGCCACGTTTCTTGTTTATTCGTATTGTGCTAGCGTCTGCCGACAAAATTCCGCAAATTCCTGTGCCACCGACTCCGGGTAGAGAATTTTGACGCGGCTGCCAAACTCAAACAGCCAGCCGAAAAAGACAGGGGAGAGTGTGATTTCAGTCGTGAACAGGAAGTGATTCTCCCCATCCGGAATCAGCATACTCTCCCGCCCAAAACGGTCGAGCACCACGCCGGACAGCGCGTTTTCAAAGCGGAGCTTGACCGCTCTCGCATCGCCGGAGTACATGCTGAATACGTTTTTACCATACTGTGACAGATCGAGCTTGCGCACGACGTCGTCAGTGTAGCGCTTTATGCCGGTCTGCCGGATGGCATCCATCTTGTCCACACGGTAGTGCGTCAAACCGTGGCGCTCAGAATGTGCAATCAGGTAGTAATTTTCGTTGTCCCAGCAGAGCGCATAGGGGCTTGCCTGATACTTTCGGTCGCGATAGTGGCGCTGCTTGTCTACACCCCAGTCAAAATAGCGAAACGTGATCTGCGAGTTCTGCGCTATGGCCTCGTGAATGCGGTCAACGTTATAATAGATGCTCTCGTTCATCGTTTTGACGCGTCCGGTGACCACCAGCTGCCGCCGCAGGCTTCCGGCCTCGTGCATACCCGCCAGCGTTTCCAGCTTGCCGATCAGCTCCATCGACTTCTTTGCCGTCAGAAAGCGCGATGACTGTACCGCATCCACCAGAAGCTTCAGCTCCGGCAGCTCAAATGTGCGAGAGGCAAGATAAAATCCGCCGCCGCGTCCGCGCCGGACACAGATATCCATTCCAAAGTCCTGTAGACGCGCGATATCGTCGTAGATACTCTTTCGTTCGGCACGGATGCCGAGCGAGTCAAGATAGGCAATCAGCGCCTGTGTTCCCGCCGGATGCGCTTCGTCGGTCTGCTGCTCCAGATACTGTTTGAGATAGAGAAGCTTTAATTTCTGGTTATCAGATCGTGGCATGATGCATCCCTCCATATGTCCATCTTATCGGACGCATCTTGAAATTGCAATCAAAAATTAAGAAAATTCTTAATTTGTACATTTCGCACGAATGTGCTATAATACGCAAAACGACCGAAACTCGGAGGACATTTCATGCTGTATCTTGGCTGCCATCTTTCTTCATCCAAGGGCTACCGTGCAATGGGGGAGACTGCGCTTTCCATCGGTGCAAATACATTTCAGTTTTTCACCCGCAATCCGCGTGGCGGTGCGGCAAAGCCAATTGACCCGGCGGATACCGAGGCATTCTGCCAGATGCAGCAAAGCGGACAGATCGGCACCGTGGTTGCCCATGCGCCGTATACCGTAAATCCCTGCTCCAAGGATGAGCGCACGCGCCAGTTTGCGCTGAACATGATGCAGGATGACCTCAGGCGCATGGAGTATACGCCTGGAAATCTCTATAACTTCCATCCGGGCAGTCATGTGGGACAGGGCGTGGAGACCGGCATTGCCGAGATCATCGACACGCTCAATCAGATCTTATTTCCAGAGCAGAAAACAACGGTTCTCTTGGAAACAATGGCCGGAAAGGGAAGCGAGGTCGGGTCACATTTTGAGGAGCTGCGCGCAATTATCGACGGCGTGACGCTTTCAGATAAGCTCGGCGTGTGTCTTGACACGTGTCATGTCTATGACGCAGGCTATGACATCGTAAACGACCTTGACGGCGTGCTTTCCGAGTTTGACCGCATCATCGGCCTTTCGCGGCTGCGCGCGCTGCACATAAACGACAGCAAAAATCCGTTCTGCTCGCACAAAGATCGCCATGAGGTAATCGGCGGCGGCTCAATTGGACTTGACGCGCTTCGGCGCGTTGTCCACCATCCAAAGCTTTCGGGTCTTCCCATGGTACTGGAGACACCGAACGAGCTTCCGGGCTATGCGGCGGAAATCCGTATGCTGCGCGAGGAAGTATAAAAGTGTGAAAAATCTGTGAAAGCGTAGTGCATTTTCTTGCGCTTTCGCACGTCTTATGATACGCTGAATGCAAAGAAAGAGAGGAATGTCTATGCAGCCAGAAAAAAAGCGCCCCTATCGGGAGCGTCCGTATTTTAAAATTGCCGTGACCGCACTGGTTGTCATTTTTATCAGCATCCTGCTGGTTGTGATCTTTACCGACCTGCCCGGCTTTTTTTCCATGCTTAAGGCATTCGGCGCCGTACTTTCGCCACTGATTACAGGATGTATTTTTGCGTTCCTGCTCAACCCACTGGTACGTTTTGTCGATGCACGGCTGTGCCCGGCGCTGGAAAAGCGTAGCAAGGGCAAGCACTCGCCGCAGAAGCTCAGCCGCGCGGTGTCGATTCTGTTTGCACTGATTTTTGCGGGTCTGATTATCTACGCGTTTTTTGCCATGCTGCTGCCGCAGCTGTATGAAAGCATCGTCGGTATCGTCAACAGCGCGGAGGATTATTACAAGAGCATCGAAAAGTGGTTTAATAAGATTCTGGCCGACAATCCCGAAATTCAGAGCTACGCAGACACCGCGCTGAACAAGGTGTTTGACTATCTGAAAAACTGGCTGAACACCAGTTTGCTCAGCGATGTGCAGAAGTTTGTGGCTACCGTGACAACGTCGGTCATTTCCGTTATCAAGTGGTTTGCAAATCTCTTCATCGGTCTTGTCGCGTCGATCTATATTCTCTGGTCAAAGGATTTGTTCCAAGCACAGGCCAAAAAGATTCTGGTCGCCATGTTCCGCCCGCAGGCAGCCGACCATCTTCTGTATCTCGGCCGTGAGACAAATAAAATTTTTAACGGCTTTGTCATCGGCAAAATCATTGACTCCGCCATTATCGGCGCGATTTGCTATATTGGCATGCTGATTTTCAAGCTGCCGTACCCGGCGCTGATTGCAACCATCGTCGGCGTGACGAACGTCATTCCATTTTTTGGCCCGATTATCGGCGGCGCGCCGAGCGCGCTGCTCATTCTGCTGGTCAATCCCTTGCAGGCGTTCTATTTCATCATTTTTATCATCTGCCTCCAGCAGCTGGACGGCAACGTGATCGGCCCGAAGATTCTGGGCAATACCGTTGGCATTTCCGGCTTCTGGGTGCTCATCTCCATCACCGTGGCGGCAAGCCTGTTTGGCTTTGCCGGGATGCTGCTTGGCGTGCCGGTCTTTGCCGTGATTTACCTGCTCATCTCGGATGCGGTGAATCTGGCGCTCGAGCGTAAGGGGCGTACAACCGTGACAACGTCCTATGGCAGTATTCAAGCAGTGGCCGATCTGGATAAAGCAGCAACCGATGGGGCTGCAGAAAATTCGGGCAGCGTGCCTGCGGATGCAGCGGAAGCGCCCGAAGCACATGCGGATACGACTACGGCAAATAAGACATAACCGCAGCCCCTCACCATGCGGTGAGGGGCGTTTGCAAACGAACAGGAGAAGTTTATGGAAGCAATCAACACATGGATGCAGCAGCTGCAGGCTGTAGGCTTTACAGCTGTCTATGCCAGCATCCTGCGCTATGTATTTCCGGCGCTGGCGCTGCTGATTCTGCTGCGCTGTGCGCGCTCACTGCTGGCATTCCGGCGTGAGCCGGAGGTCTGGGCGTGGCTGTCTACGCCAACCGGTGACCGTATCCCGGTGACGCACTGGGAGAGTCTGCTTGGCCGTTCAAAAAGCTGCGACGTGATTCTGGATTATCCGACAATTTCGCGTACGCACGCTGTTCTGACGCGCTATGATGACGGCAGCTGGACGATCTCCGACGTCGGTTCAAAGGGCGGTATCTGCGTCAACGGCGAGGAGACGGCGATGAGCGTTGTCGCGTTCGGCGACCAAATTTCGCTTGGCGGCGTGGATTTTACGCTCGTTCCCATCACGAAAGAGCAGGAGCGTATTCAGGCGTCTGTCCGCACGCGGCCCGGCGGCGAAGTACACCCGGCGGTAACGCTTCTGTTCTTAACGATGTTTCAGATTCTGGCGTGTTTGCAGCTGATGCTGGCCATGGACAAGCCGCTTGTGGCAGCAGAGGGCTTTGGCGCGTTGGTTGTGATGCAGTGGGCGCTGTTTCTGGTATTCAAGCTGGTGCGGCGCAGCGGCTTTGATGTGGAGACGATTGCTTTTTTCCTGTCAACCATCGGCTTTTCCGTGATCTGCTCCAAGAGTCCGTCGTCACTCAAAAAAGAGGCTGCCGCCATGGCTGCAGGCATCTGCATGTTTTTGGCGCTGTGCTGGATGCTGCGCGATCTTGAGCGCGCGAAAAAGCTTCGCTATCTCGCGTCGGCGTTTGGTATTTTACTGCTGGCGGCAAACGTTTTGTTTGGCGTTGAGAAATTCGGCGCGAAAAACTGGATGCAAATCGGCCCGATTTCATTCCAGCCGTCTGAGCTGGTCAAAATCTGCTTTGTCTTTGCCGGCGCATCTACGCTTCAAAGGCTCATGACCAAGCGCAACCACTTCCTGTTCATCGCATATTCTGCTGCCATCTGCGGCTGTCTTGCGCTGATGAATGACTTTGGCACGGCGATCATCTTCTTCGTTACGTTCCTGGTCACGGCGTTTATGCGTTCGGGTGATTTTGCCACCATGGGACTTGCCATCGCGGGAACCGGCTTTGCCGGTGTGCTGGTGCTGCGCTTTAAGCCCTATGCCATGCGGCGCTTTACCGTCTGGCGGCACGTGTGGGAAAACGCGCTGACCACCGGCTATTCTCAGACACGCGCTATGATGTGCATTGCCTCTGGCGGCCTGTTTGGCCTTGGGGCAGGGAAAGGCTGGCTCAAGTACGTTGCTGCGTCCGACACTGACCTTGTATTTGCATTCGTGTCGGAGGAGTGGGGACTGCTGCTGGCCGTGATGATGGTTGTCGCAGTCGCCATTCTGGCAGCTTTTGTTGTGCGCTCCGTGCCGCTTGGAAGAAGCAGCTTCTATACTATCGGCGCGGCATCCGCCGTGACGATTCTGGTGGTACAGACGATTCTGAACGTGTTTGGTACGGTGGATATTCTCCCGCTGACCGGCGTGACGTTCCCATTTGTGTCAAACGGCGGCTCAAGCCTGCTCTGCGTGTGGGGACTGCTGGCCTTTATCAAAGCGGCAGACACACGCCAGAATGCCAGCTTTGCTGTAAAGCTTCCGGAAAGAGGGGAGGATGCTGAATGAAAAAAGTATCCGCGCGCGCGTTTTTTGCGCTCCTGCTGGCCGGAATCCTGCTTGCCGGAACAATTGGCTTTGTCATCAGCTATTTTATAAACGCCGGCAAATGGGTCACGTTTTCCGGCAGCCCGCACGTCTATACCGGTACAAATCTCAACAGCGGCATTGTTACCGACCGTGATGGCACGCTGCTGCTGGATTCGACAGACGGCCGCGCCTACTCGGACAATGCGGCGACGCGCACCTCGACGATGCATCTGCTTGGCGACCGCTATGGCTATGTTTACGCGCCGCTGCTGGGACATTTTGCCGACAGAATGATCGGCTATGATGTGGTGAACGGTTTGTACAAGCTCCGCGAGGAGACTGCCACTGCGCAGCTGACTATCAGTGCACATGTGCAGAATGTGGCGCTGCAGGCGCTGGCAGGGCGAAAAGGAACGGTTGGCGTATATAACTATCAGACCGGTGAAATTCTATGCGCTGTGTCCTCGCCGAGCTATGACCCGGACAATGTACCGGATATCGAAAATGACACAACCGGCGCATATAACGGTGTTTATGTAAACCGATTCTTTGATGCAGTCTACACGCCAGGCTCGATATACA
>CAKTUT010000094.1 GCA_934621665.1 uncultured Oscillospiraceae bacterium
GTCCAGGGCGTTGTGGGATACAACGGCGCAAACGGCTGGACAACCAGCCCGTTTGAGAACGCAACAGCGGATACGCCCGCATGGGCGGCTATCAACCTCGGCGCAGCGTATGAGATCAGCCGGATTGTGGTGTTCCCGCGTTCTGACAACGAATACGCAAATAACTTCCCGGTGGACTATGTGATTCAGGCTTCGGATGACGGCGAAACGTGGACGGATATCGTCACGGTGACGGATCAGGCCACGCCCGCTGCGCCGGTCTGCTTTGATCTGGACACTGCGGTTACGACGAAGAACATCCGTATCTATGTGACAAAGCGCGGCGGAACGATGGTGCAGCTGTCGGAGCTTGCGTTGTTTGGTACGGCTGACCGCTATGACCTGAGCGCATGGCAGCCGGCAGGCACGGAAAATGCGGCGCTGAACAAGGTGGTCAGCGTTTCGTCTGACTATGTTGCGCCGGAGGGCATTTGGGGCAGCATGCTCCTGACCGACGGCTATGTCAGAGGCGTTGTCGGCTACGGCGGCGCGAATGGCTGGACAACGATGCCCAGTGAGGGCACTTCGGCAGATAAGGTTGCGTATGCAAGCATTGACCTTGGGCTGACGTATGCGCTCAGCCGCCTTGTGATCTTCCCGCGCTCGGACGATGGCAAATACGGCTATGCGTTCCCGGTTGATTATCAGCTGCAGGTTTCGTCTGATGGCAAGAACTGGACGGATGTGGCAAAGGTAACCGGTCAGAAAACGCCGACTGCGCCGGTCTGCTTTGATCTGGCGGAACCGGTGGAGGCCTCCTACGTCCGGCTGTATGTGACGAAACGCGCATATGCCGCAAACGACAATGCCTATGTTGTGCAGCTGTCGGAGCTGGCTGCGTTCGGCACGCTCAGCGCAAACAACTTCGCGGTGGACGTGAACAAGAGTGCGCTGGAGCTGGCTGTTGGCGAAAGCGACAGCGTCAAGGTGACGGTTACGGCGGTTGACGAGTTGGATCATAGCGTCAGCTGGTTCAGCGCAAATCCGAACGTTGCCTCCGTTGACGAAAGCGGTGTGATCACGGCCAACGCCGTTGGCAGCACGACAATCACTGCGACTGTTGCAAACTCCGCAAGAGGCGAAAACGGCGAGAACATTAAGAAAGAAATCTCCGTTGCGGTTGTTGAAAAGAAATTCAGCTTTGACGACAACATCCTCATCTCCATCTTCTGGCCGCCTACAAGCGAGTATATGGACGCAGTCAGCGACGATTCCCGCTGGGATGAGCAGTATAAGCTGATGGCCGACGCCGGGATCAACTTTGTCAACAACGTTACCGGCAACGACCTGAACGCAAAGGAAACAAACCTTAAGATGGCGGAATACGCCAACAAATACGGCATGCACGTGAGCGTTGCCGACCAGCGCTTTGGCGGCAATCTTATGAAGCTGAGGGCGGAGCAGATCAGGTCTCTGATCGACGAGTATCGCAACGTCCCTGGCGTGGCGGGCTATTATATTCTGGACGAGCCGTCGAACGCCAACCCGTATAACGCCGTGCATCAGGCCATGAAGCAGGCCGATCCCGACGGCTATATGCATCTGAACTTCCTCCCGGCATGGGCATACAGCACGCTGGAGCAGGCAAAGGATCAGATGAACGACTACCTCAAGCTGAACGCTGCGGGCGGCTATCCGCAGGATTACCTGATGTATGACCTGTACCCCTATCCCGACAACAGCACGGCCATGAACCGCTCCGGCTTCCTTGGCAATATGCGTGCCGTTTGGGAAGTGGGCAGGGAAAACGACGTCAAGACGGCAAACTATTTGCAGTCGGTTCAGATTCCGGGCGCATACCGTGCACCGTCTGCATCCGAAATCCGCTATGAGGCCATGATGGGTCTGGCCTTTGGCTATAAGCAGTTCTCCTACTTCACATGGTTTACCCCCAGCAACCGCTCCGAACCGTTTGCCGACGGTATCATTCTTCTGGACGGCACGCCGAATCCCAAGAGCTATGAGGCGGTCAAGCAGCTCAACAGCGAAATCCACGCGCTCGGCACGACGCTTGTCAAACTGGACGCGGAGGAGATTTATCTCAACGGTGAGACGTGGGGCGATCTGCCCATCCCCGAGGGCTTCTTTGCACAGGGCGTGGACAGCACGAACTTTACGGTCTCCTACCTCAAGGAAAAGAACGGCACGCAGGGCTACATGATGCTGGTCAATAACGACTATGCAAATGAAGCCACCATCCGCGTGAAGCTGGACAGCGCGATTACGTCACTCAAGCGCGTGAGCGCGCAGGACGGCACGCTTTCCGATGCAGCGCTCAGCGGCGGTGAGCTGACCGTGACGCTGGCAGCGGGCGACGGCGCGCTGTATCAGCTCCCGGCAGGCTATGTCTACGAGCGTGGCAAGGAAGAAAACGACAACCTTGCACTGGACGCAAACGTCTACGCCGACAGCTCCGAGGGCGGTAATGGCTGGTACATCAGCAAGCTCAACGACGGCGTGCGTGAGCCGGAAAACGCGAACAACGGCTGGAAGTCGGTTGGTACGCAGCAGGCTGTGATCACGGCCGACCTGCGCGAGAGCAAGACGTTTAACCGCGTTGATCTCTATCCGGCAGCCGGTGAAATGGGTCCTGCCAGCAACGGTCAGGGCATGCCCAAGGACTTCACGATTGAGGTTTCGCAGGACGGCAAGAGCTGGACGGCTGTCTACACCGCTGCGGATAAGACGATGGAAAACGGCGCGGCCTATTCCATCACATTTGACGCGCAGACGGCGCGCTATGTGCGCGTAAACGTCACCGCGACGAACAGCAGCTACTGCGCCATCGGCGAGTTCGAAATTTACAACGACGACGGCACGATTCCCACGCCGAAGCCCGGCACGACAGAGGATGAGGTTGTGCACTATGAACCGGGCGACAACCTGCTTCTGAACAAGAAGTACTACGTTTCCAGCACCACGCCCGACGGCACGTATAAGCAGTGGGGCTGGGCGGCAGAATACCTCAACGACGGCATTGCACAGACCGGCAACGGCTGGACGTCGAATGTCGGCGTCAACCACGACGAGGCAACCTCGCATGAATGGTGCGCATTTGACATGGGCGATCTGTTCGCCGTGAACAAGGTTCGCATCTATGCCGGCAGCCGCTTTGCATTCCCGATTGACTATCGCGTGCAGGTTTCACTTGACGGCACGACGTGGACGGATGTGGCGGTCAGAACCGGCGATCCTGGCACGGAGGGCTGGCGTGAGATTGAATTTGACGCGCAGACGGCACGCTTTGTCCGCGTCTACGGCGACAAGCTGGTGCTCAGCGGCGTGGACGGCTATCTGATGCAGATCGGCGAGGTTGAGGCCTACGGCACGCCGGTTGTTGACCGCGACGCGGCAAACGCAGCGCTCGAGGCACTGAAGGCGGCGCGCGCAAAGATCACTGGCGAAGATACCACCGCGCTTGACGCGGCAATCAAGGCGCTGGAGGACGCAATTGCAGACGAGAACAGCACGCAGAGCGAGATCAACGCCCTGATTAAGGCCGCGGACGCGGAACTTGCAAAGTTCACCGTCAGCACGGCGGAGGCCGCTGCGGCTCTGGCCGAGGCAAAGAACGCTGTGAGCGACGGCTCGCTGCGTCTGGTTTCGGAAAAAACCATGAAAGCATTGCAGGACGCGATTGACGCGCTGGAGGCCGGTATTGCGGCCGCGGGCGACACCGTGTATCAGACGGAGCTTAATGCGCTGACCGAGAATGTCAAGACGGCGCTGGCTGCCGCGCGCAGCGAGCAGGCTGCAAACGAACGGCCGGTTGTGCCGAGCCATCCGTCTACGGTCAAGCCCACCACGCCGTCTGCATCGGACAGCACGAAGATGCCGTTTGGCGACGTGCGCAAGGGAGACTGGTTCTATGAGGACGTTGCGTATGTCTATGAAAATGGCATGATGAACGGCACGGGCCGTGCGACCTTTGATCCGAACGCATCGACCACGCGTGGTATGATCGTGACGATCCTTGCGCGTATGGAGGGCGTTGACACGACCAAGGGTGCGACATGGTACGCCGCAGGCCGCGAATGGGCGATGAAGAACGGCATTTCCGACGGCACGAACATGGAGGCAAATGTCACGCGCGAACAGCTGGCAACCATTCTGTTCCGCTATGTCGTCTATAAGGGTCTTGATCTTGTGACGCTGGAGGATAACCTCTCACGCTTCTCCGACCACAATGAAATCAGCAGCTATGCGGTTTCCGCGATGAACTGGGCAGTCGGTCAGGGCCTGATCAAGGGCAGCGGCGGCAAGCTCGATCCCAAGGGAAACGCCACGCGCGCACAGGTGGCGGCGATTCTGCACCGCTTCTGTGAGCTCGGAAAGTAAGCACTTTGCGTGAAAGCGCATAAATAAAACAAAAAAGAGCATTGGAGACCGGAAAACCGGAATCCAATGCTCTTTTGCAATTGCGTGGAAGCGCTTATGCACGCGGCGTCATGGCCGACCAGCTGAGCCGGTACTGCTGCGGCGTTGCGCCCTCGCGCGTGTGGAAAACGCTGATAAAATAGCTGGTATTTTCCATGCCCACGCGATAGCCGACTTCCGATATGGGAAGATCGGTTGCACGCAGAAGCTCCTTTGCGTGCATCAGACGCAGCTGTGTCAGGTATTCGCCCGGCGACTGGCCAAAGTGGCGGCTGAAGCTGCGCTGGAGGTGGTATTTGCTGATGTTAAACTGCGCGGAGAGTGTGTCAAGGCTGATTTTTTCAGGGTAGTGCTCGTGCAGGTACTGCCGCACGCTGCCAAGCATATGCGGCACAGGCGGGACGCTCTCCTGCACGGCGGGACACGCCAGCTCACACAAGATCGCGGTCAGAAGCGCAGAGGCTTCGATATCGCGGCGGTATTCGCTCTGATCGCTTGCGGCAAGACGCAGAAGCGACTGGAGCTGCGCGGCGATGGGACTGTCGCCGCCGGGGGTGCAGACTGGGGAGCGGTGCGTCTGTTCAAGGTATGCTTCGTAATAGGCGGCGGCTGTCGCGCCGCGAAAATGCACCCACAAAACGTCCCAGCGACCGGTGTCAGGGCTGGTATAGTAGTGCTGCGGCGCTTGACAGTCGATCCAGAAGAGACTTCCCGGCGCAAGCAGATAGCGTGCACCGCTATATTCCAACACTCCCGCACCGCCAAGCGTGAGCTTGATCAGATACGAATCAAGGCTTTTTCGGTGCGTATAGTAATTTTGACCAGAGATAAAATGCCCTGCTTCCTGTAAATACAGCAGATTGCGCTTGGCAAATGCGCCTGCTGAGACAATCAGCCACTGCGACTCCGGTGTCATGTCAATATTGTAGTTCAGAACCTCCAAAGCAGCGCCTCCAAAATACAGCAAGATTTCAACATTTATAAGCAATCCTATGATACCACAGCGCGGCCGGGATTTCTATAATGGAAATATAGAGAAGCTTGAAAAAACTGTAGGGAATTTTGAAAAAATGGAGGATTATTATGGAACGCTACGCATGGAAAGCGACGGTGCTTCCCGGAAAGCTTCCGGAGTATGTCCGTCGTCACAGTGAAATCTGGCCGGAGATGAAAGAGGTTCTGCATCAGGCCGGAATCCGCAATTACACCATCTGGAACGTCGGAAATGAGCTGTTCGGCTATTATGAGTGTGACAGCATTGCCGAGGCCGCGCGCGTGCAGGCCGAAAGCCCGGTTGTTGACCGCTGGAACGAGTACATGAAAGACGTGATGCTGATGGAAATGGATCCCGAAACTGGCGCGCAGCCGCTGATGAAACAGGTATTTTTCTTTGACTGAATGTTACAAATGATCACAAATTGAACGGAAACCTGAAAGGAGAAACCACTATGACCGCTTATGAATTTGCAAAAGAACGCTATGCCGCGCTTGGCGTTGACACCGACGCCGCGCTTGCCGCGCTGAAAAATGTTCCGCTGTCTGTCCATTGCTGGCAGGGTGACGACGTTGTCGGCTTTGACTCCAAGGAGGCGCTCTCCGGCGGCATCCAGACCACCGGCAACTATCCCGGCAAGGCAACCACGCCCGAGCAGCTGATGGCCGACTTTGACAAGGTATGCTCGCTGACGCCCGGCAAGAAAAAGCTGAACCTGCACGCAAGCTACGCCATTTTTGAAGACGGCGAGTTCGCCGACCGCGATGCCATCCAGCCCAAGCACTTTGCCAAATGGGTTGCGTTTGCCAAGGAGCGCGGCATGGGTATCGACTTTAACCCAACGTTCTTCTCGCATCCCATGGTCAAAAACGGCCTGACACTGTCGTCTCCGGATGAGAGCGTACGCCATTTCTGGGTAGAGCACGGCAAGCGCTGCATGGAAATTGCAGAGTATTTTGCCGAAGAGACCGGCGTGCCATGCGTTATCAACTTCTGGATTCCCGACGGCTATAAGGACTATCCCGCCGACCGCCTGTCGCCGCGCCGCCGCTATGCACAGTCGATGGATGAGATTCTGGCAGTCCCGTATGACAAGACCAAGGTGTTCCCGTGCCTCGAGTCCAAGGTGTTCGGTATCGGCCTGGAGGCCTATACGGTCGGCTCAGCGGAGTTCTGCACGAACTATGTCAACACCCGTCATATCGTTCCGCTGATGGACAACGGCCACTATCATCCCACCGAGCTTGTTTCCGACAAGATCAGCTCCATGCTGCTGTTTAACGACCGTCTGGCGCTGCACATCACGCGCCCGATGCGCTGGGACAGCGACCATGTGGTGCTGTTTGACGACGAAACACGCGAAATGATGAAAGAGGTCGTCCGCGCCGATGCACTTGACCGTGTGTTCCTTGCAACCGACTATTTTGACGCGTCCATCAACCGTATTTCCGCGTGGGTGACCGGCCTGC
>CAKTUT010000095.1 GCA_934621665.1 uncultured Oscillospiraceae bacterium
TTCGCTGGGTTCACATTCGGTTATAATTCGTTCTAGTAGGCGCACAAATTCCACACTTGCAGCACGTAGTGTGTTTTGCCCGACGTACACGCCGCCGGGCAAAACGGATTCACACTTTTTCCGTCGTGCGCGGCGGAACTCTACGAGGTTTTCGACAGACTGAAGCGAGCACCAACGGTGCTCGCTTTTTGTAATTCAAAATTCAATCAGACATTAAACAGGAAATTAACCACGTCGCCGTCTTTCATGACGTACTCCTTACCCTCGCTGCGGAGAAGTCCCTTTGCCTTAGCGTTTGCAAGCGTGCCGCAGGCCTTGAGATCGTCAAAGGCGATAACCTCGGCTCGGATAAAGCCGCGCTCAAAGTCGGAGTGAATCTTACCGGCAGCCTGCGGGGCTTTTGTGCCGTTTTTGATCGTCCATGCGCGGCATTCGTCGCTGCCAGCGGTGAGGAACGAGATGAGACCGAGCAGACTGTAGCTGCACTGAATCAGGCGGTCAAGGCCGGACTCGGCAAGGCCGAGTTCCTCCATGAACATGGCCTTTTCGTCGGGATCATCCAGCTCTGCAATATCGGCCTCCAGCTTTGCACAGATAGGGAGAACCTCGCTGCCCTCCTTGGCGGCAAGCTCCTTGACCTGCATGAAATACTTGCAGCTTTCAGGCGCGTTTACGTCAGTTTCGCTGAGGTTTGCAGCGTAGATTGTCTTGCGCAGCGTCAGAAGATCGCTGGTGGCGATCAGCGCGGCATCATCGTCGCTGCATTCAAATGTGCGGGCGAGGTTGCCCTCATTCATATAGTCGCGCAGCGCGGTAAAAACGTCAACCTCGTGATTAAAGCGCTTGTCGCCGCCCTTGGCGTTTTTGGAGGCCTTGTCGATGCGGCGCTCAATCATTTCAAGGTCGGCCATGATGAGCTCGGTATTGATGATGTCAATGTCGCGCAGCGGATTGGTAGAACCCTCTACGTGCGTGACATTCGGGTCATCAAAGCAGCGCACCACATGCACAATCGCGTCGCAGCCGCGGATGTTGGACAGAAACTTGTTGCCAAGACCCTCGCCCTTGGACGCGCCTTTGACAAGACCCGCGATATCGACAAATTCAATAACGGCTGGGGTGAACTTTTTGGGGTTGTGCTGGTCGCGCAGCCATTCCAGACGCTTGTCCGGGACGGTGACAACGCCGACATTCGGGTCGATGGTGCAGAACGCATAGTTGTCCGCCGCAACGCCCGCATTGGTGATGGCGTTAAAAAGCGTGGATTTGCCGACGTTTGGCAGACCGACGATACCTAATTTCATATTTTATTTCACCTGTTCAGAAGCCCCTGTCAGACCGGTGCTTCTGCCTTTCGTAAAATTTCTTGTACGCCCGTTTTACGCCCATGGCGCAAAGGAACGCTCAGCGTGCAGGGGTCATACCGGCGTTGCGGCTGTAGAGTCGGGCAAGGCCGCCCTCGCTTGTCTCGCGGAACGCCTTGTTAATGCTGCGCCCGGTTTCATACATCGTGCGGACAACCATGTCAAACGAGATGGTTCTCGTGCCGACCAGCATATGCGCAAGGTTCGACGCGTCAATGGCGCGCTTGGCGGCAACAGCATTTCGCTCGATGCACGGAATCTGGACAAGACCGCAGATCGGGTCGCAAGTAAGGCCGAGGTGGTGTTCCATGGCAATCTCGGCGGAATATTCGATTTCCTGAATGGTGAGTCCCATCAGCTGGCTCATGGCTGCGGCGGCCATGGAGCAGGCAGAGCCGATCTCTGCCTGACAGCCGCATTCCGCGCCGGAGATGGAGGCGTTGCGCTTGATGAGGCTGCCCATCAGACCGGCGACGCTCAACGCGTCGATGATCTTATCGTCGTCGAACTGGTACTTATCCTGCAGATACATGAGGACTGCGGGCAGTACGCCGCAGCTTCCGCAGGTGGGCGCGGTGACAACCGTGCCGTTGCCGGCATTCTGCTCGGCGGCGGCAAAGGCGTAGGCACAGACCTCCTGAAGCTCGCGTACCTGCGGGATATCGACCTGATGACCGCGCTCAAGCAGGTATTTTGCCTTGCGCTGCACATTCAGACCGCCCGGGAGAATGCCCTCAGCGGACAGACCCTCGTCAATTTCGCGGCGCATGGCGCTCCATACGTCCTTTAAAAAAACGCGGATTTCAGCGCCCTCATTCATCTCCACATACTGCGGCAGCGTGACGCGCCGCCACGCACAGAACTGCGCGATTTCTGCAAAAGAGTTTTCCGGGTAAACTTCCGGTGGCGTCATGCCGGGACGACCCTCAATGACGATATCGCCGCCGCCGATGGACTCTACGCGCATACCGGCTGTCTGCTTGTCGCCGGTGTAGGCGGAAAAGTCCAGCGTGTTGGGGTGCTTGAGATCGGCTGGATCGTTTTCTGAAAACACAACCTCAACGGACTTGGGTGAAAAAACCTCGCGGATGACACGGTCGGTGCCGTGACCGATGCCGGTCTTGGAAAGCGAGCCGTAGAGCACGACCCGATAGCACTCGGCGTCGGGATTTTCAGATTTGAAGATTTCGGCGGCGCGGGCAGGACCCATGGTGTGGGAGCTGGATGGGCCTTTGCCGATTTTGTAAAGATCACGGATGGATTTCATGGCGAACCTCTTAGCTTCACGGCGCGGCGCACCGGTCGCGCGCGGATGGCGATGTTAACGTCTATGTATTCGCGCGCAGCGGATGCCTATACGCACGTATACAAAATTATACCAGATGCGGCGCGGAAATACAATGGGTGTTTCGCGATATGACGGGTTGTTTCTGCTCCGTTATAGCGCAGTTTGCTTCGGCTTTGCCAGCGCCTCCAGTGCAAGCTCACCCGCCAGCTTGAACAGTGCGTCGGAAAGCACCTGCTCCAGCGGCAGTCCGGCGGCCAGTGCAATGCGGCGGTAGAAGCGTTCGGTTGGTGCGTCAAGATAGACGGAAAAATCGGGCATGCGCACTCTCCTCCCCAGATAGGCGGCAGATGGCCGCCTGCGTAATTCATCTTATGCCAGGGGGATTGACAGATGTGATAAAATAGTTTCACAAGATCGAAAAGAATTCCGAGAGGATGGAAGTTATGGCAAAAGAGAAGAAAGTTGAGCAGATCACCGACATGGAGGTCGATTTTGCGCAGTGGTACACCGACATCTGCCGTAAGGCGGAGCTGGTTGAGTACGCCAGCGTCAAGGGCTTTACCATTCTGCGCCCCTATGGCTATGCCATTTGGGAAAACATTCAGAGCATCATGGACGCAGAGTTCAAAAAGACCGGCCATGAGAATGTGGCCATGCCTGTGCTGATTCCCGAAAGCCTGCTGAAAAAAGAGGGCGAGCTTGTAAACGGCTTTGCCCCCGAGGTCGCATGGGTCACTATGGGCGGCAGCGAAAAGCTGGAGGAGCGTCTGGCGTTCCGTCCCACGTCCGAAACCATGTTCTGCGACCACTGGTCGCGTGTGCTTCAGACCTACCGCGAGCTGCCTATGCTGTATAACCAGTGGTGCTCCGTCATCCGCTGGGAAAAGACGACGCGTCCGTTCCTGCGCAGCCGCGAGTTCTGGTGGCAGGAGGGTCACACCATCCATGAGACCGCCGAGGAAGCACAGCATGAGACGGAGCAGCAGCTCAAGTGCTATGCCGACTTCTTTGAAAATGTGCTGGCTATTCCGGTTGTCCCCGGACGCAAGACCGAAAAGGAAAAGTTCGCGGGCGCAGAGGCAACGTATACCGTTGAGTGCCTGATGAAAGACCACAAGGCACTTCAGGGCGCGACCAGCCACTACTTTGGCGATAAGTTCTCACGTGCGTATAACGTGACGTTTACTGGCCGCGACAACAAGCTTCAGTATCCGTTCCAGACGTCGTGGGGCTCGACCACACGCATGATCGGCGCAGTGATTATGGCACACGGCGACAACAATGGCCTGGTGCTGCCGCCTAAGATTGCGCCGGTGCAGGTGATTGTCCTGCCGGTTGCGATGCACAAGGAGGGCGTGCTGGACAAGGCTGGTGAGCTGCGCGACCGTCTGGCAGCGGCCGGGCTGCGTGTTAAGTTGGACAGCAGCGACAACTCCATGGGCTGGAAGTGCGCGCAGTATGAGATGAAGGGCGTGCCCGTCCGTGTGGAAATCGGTCCGCGCGATATTGAAGCCGGCCAGTGCGTGCTTGTCCGCCGCAACGACGGCGAAAAGACCGTAGTCAGCCTTGAAAATCTGGAGGCAGCTGTCAAGGAGCAGCTGGAGCTGGTGCAAAAAGGTATGTATGAAAAGGCAAAGCAGAACCTTGACAGCCATGTGTTTGAGGCACATTCGCTGGAGGAAGCCAAGAAGCTTCAGGCCGAACACGGCGGCTTTATCAAGACGATGTGGTGCGGTGAGCTTGCGTGCGAGCTGAAAATGAAAGAAGAGGGCGGAATGTCCTCCCGCTGCATGCCGCTGCATCAGGAGCATCTGGATGACGTCTGCCCCATCTGCGGCAAGCCAGCCAAGAAGATGATCTATTGGGGCATTGCGTACTAAAAAACGTGGCAGAGAGAAAATATGTGCGGCGCAGCATTTGCTGCGCCGCACATTTGAGCTTGTCAGAAAAGTATTTTTGACAAGCTCTCAAACGCGATCCGCTTCGCTGGGTTCGCGTTTGAAAAAGGCTGCGTGCCGCTGCGCGCATAATTTGTGCGCGAATAGCGCACAAATTCCACACTTGCGGCACGTAGTGTGTTTTGTCCGACGTACACGCCGCCGGACAAAACGAATTGATACTTTATTCCGCCGTGCGCGGCGGAACTCTACGAGGTTTTTCGACAGGCTGATATGTGCGGCGCAGCATTTGCTGCGCCGCACATTTATTTTATTGCTGCGGAGAGGCGGATGCGACCTGCTTTTTCTGATAAAAACTGAGATTGAGGTCAACCGGCGTGTCAATGCCGTCAACCGTCCCCTCGGCGCTGTACTGCCACATGTCAAAGTGGTATGTAAACGTAGGCGCGGGGTTATATTCAGCCAACCAGAACACATAGTCCTGCAGACTTTGCAAATTCAGCTCCTGATAGCCAAAGCGCTGGTTAAAGTAAATTCCGGCGGTATAGCCTGCCTTTTCCACGGCCTCGCAGAACGCATACGCGCAGCCAGTCAGAGTGATCATATCCATATTGTCGGTGCGCGCCTCGGCCTCGATGTCCTCCCAGTCAAAGACAACAGGATATGCAAGGTCATAGCCCTTGATCCAGTTTAGGACAAAGTCCGCCTCGTCCAGCGCCTCCTGCGTGGTGATGGCCTGCGAGAAAAAATAGACGCCGACGTCAAGACCGGCTGCAATCGCGCCGTCCATATTGCGGATAAAATAGGGGTCGAGCTCCAGATCGCCGCGCGTATAGCCGCGATAGCCCACACGGATCATGGCAAATTCCACACCGGCGGCCTTGACTGCAGGCCAGTCGATCTCCTGCTGGTGGGCGGAAACGTCGATACCGACATGCGATTCCTCGCTGCCGCGATAGCGGCGGAAGCCGTCCTCGTCATAGAACAAATCTGCATTGTATGTATTGGCGGGCAGACCGTCGATCAGACCGTCGTCCGCTGGTTCATTTGGAAAATCGGTATTGACCGGCTCGTCGGGCTGCGGCGCGGGGTCAACGGTTGCTTGATTGCCGTAGTGTAGTAACTTTGAGACAAGCGCGGCTGCGCCGAATAAAACGGTAAAAATCAGCGCCGCACAGAGAAAAATGAAAAGCAGCCGTTTTGTCCGGCTGGTGCGGGACGGCTTTTGGTTACGTGTTGTAGGCATGGGGTACTTCCTTTCTGGTCGTGGACAGTATATCACATTTTTCGCCGTTCGCCAACCGTTTATGTGTGCTTACGTGCATCTGCACGTGCACGGCGCAAAAAAGCGTTGTGAAATTTGCAGGAACATTGTATAATATGGTATCAAAAAAACAAAGCAAGCTTCGACGTTAGAAAAGGAGGCCATTTATGGATCAGCAGGACAAACTGTCCAAATCCCGCACGGATGCGCAGGACGCGATGCAGACGATGGATGCGCAGCCGGAGCTTTCCCCTGAAGAGCAGGAGCAGGAACGCCGCCAGCAGGAACGCCGCATGAAGCGTCTGGCTCAGAAGCGCCGCCGTCAGCTTCAGCAGCGGATTGTGCTGGCTGTGTTGGCCGTGATTCTGGTGCTGGCAATTGTACTGGCGGTGCGCAGCTGCGCAAGCAAGGACAGCACGCCGAAAGACCCGGTACAGCCCGAAACGCCGGTGCAGGACGATCAAACGCAGACACCGGGCGTACAGACAGAGCCCGATACGGTCATTACGCTGGCCGCGGTGGGCGATATTATGGCGTATGACGATCAGATCGCGCTTGCAAAGCAGGCGGACGGTTCGTATGACTTTACGTCGAGCCTTGCGGCAGTTTCGGCGCTGACGATGTCGGCGGATGTGACGGTTGGCAATCTGGAGCTGACATTCTGCGGCGAGCCGTATCAGGGAAAGCCGGAGTTCCGCGCGCCGGAGGCGCTGGGCGAGGCACTTGCCGCGGCGGGCTTTGACGTGCTGCAAACAGCAAATACCTACAGCATCACGAACGGCATCTCAGGACTGAACAGCACGATCAAGTATCTCAACACCTATGGCATCGACCACGTAGGTACGTATGCCTCGGCGGAGGAAAAAGCGGTCAATGAGGGTGTACTGCTGAAAAACGTCAACGGCATTAAAATCGCATTTATCGCCTATACCAAGGGCGTAAATAACCTCAAGCTACCGGAGGTCTCGGAGTACGCGGTGGATCTGCTCTATACCGACTATGACAGCGAGTACAGCAAGGTCAACCGCACGGCCATCAGTGCGTCGGTCAAGGCG
>CAKTUT010000096.1 GCA_934621665.1 uncultured Oscillospiraceae bacterium
GCCGTCGTCCACCTTTTGCATATTGCCCATCATCGACGCCGCGGACAAAAGCCGTCCAAGTGCCGCTGTCGCTGTTGGCAGTGTTTTATGAATCTGGCGCGCCCGCTCGACAATTTCGCGGGAAGAGACCGCCACGGCCTTTACCCAGCCATCCTTTGTCATGGCGCGTACAATATGATCCTGCATACTTACTCCTTTTTCTGTGCCGCAAAATAGACGCGCAGTGCGTCGTCCTTTGGCTGCCGGAACGTTCGGTCGCCATAGCGGCGGATATTCACAAAGCCTGCCTCGCGCAGGTATTCCTCCAGCTCCTCGAGGGTGTAGGCATACTCGTCGTGCTCCTCCGCGCTGCGAAGCCAGCTTTTGCCGTCCAGCTGGAACAGATCCATGCCATAGCGGCAGAGATTGCGCCGCTTGTCAAACGAAGCGCGCCAGACGCAATAAGTGTCCTCCGTCTCGTCAAGGAACACCTGCCCATCCAGCCCTTTCAGCTTATATGGTGTATTGACGTCAAACAAAAAGACGCCGCCGTCTGACAGCGCGCCGTAAACACGGCGGAACGTCTCGCGGCAGTCTTTCGGATTTGTCAGATAATTTATACTGTCAAGGCAGCAGACAACCGCGTCAACCAGCTTCGGCAGACGCAGGCGCTGCATCTTCTGGCAGATCCAGAACGGCGCATTTTCCATGTCCATGGACTTTTCACTCGCCTGCGTCAGCATATCCTCCGAGCAGTCCACACCCAGCACGCGATAGCCGCGCGCCGCCAGCAGAATGGAAAGCGAACCCGTCCCGCACGCAAGATCAAGGACGCTTTGCGTCTGCGCGCCATAGCGGCGCAGCACAGTCTCAAAGTAATCTGCAATCTTTTCATACGGGATATCATAGGTCAGCTCGTCATAGCTGCACGCAAGCGCCTCATAAGCGCTCACGCCTCTTCACCCTCGTCGCCGTCCGGCTGCGCCATACGGTCAAAAATCGCGCGGTATGCATCCGTGCCATAATTCAGGCTGCGATTCACGCGGCTGATGGTCGCGCTGCTTGCGCCGGTCTTTTCAAGAATATCATTGTAGATCAGGCCGTCGTTCAAAAGCTTTGCCACCTCAAAACGCTGCTCCATAGCCTTGAGCTCGGAAACCGTGCACAGATCGACGAAAAAGTCATAGCACTCGTCCGCATCCTTCAGCATCAAAATGGCACGGTAGAGCTCGCTACGCGGATCTGACCGCTTATTTCTGTTATTCAAATCAAGTTCCTCACTTATCTGTTGTATTTTTTCGGTTTTCACTGTTTCTGTTTTGCTTTTTCTGTTTTATATATTAAAGGATTAAAACAAAAAAGTAAAGTCTAAAATGTACGTGGTAGAAAGTATTTTTTCTTACTGTCTCTATCCGTCCCGCATGGCTGACATGCCGCTGCGTGCATACACTTCTCTGCATAATTCTCATTCTATATCTGATTCTGCAACATTTTAGCCACTAATTTCTGCATTTGCATTCCATTTTTGCGTTTTTCCGTCGCGGACATTCCTCCTGTTTTTTATCGTTTTAATCCATGAAGCGCAGACATCCGTTCTCGCACGGCGGTATTATATTTTTTAATGGTCAATATTCATTTTAACTGTTTTACTTATGCCGAAAGTCTCGTTATAATGAGATTATAAAACGTATGCGCTGTTGACGGACTGTCCGCAGCGGCGCAGATTCTTCTACTTTTACTCTATTTTTAAAGGAGCACTTACTCATGAGCAATTGCGCAATTGTAGGCATCAACTGGGGCGATGAGGGCAAAGGCCGTATGGTCGATCTGATCGCCAGAGAGTACGACATCGTCTGCCGCTATCAGGGCGGCAACAACGCCGGTCACACCATTGTCAACGAATACGGCAAGTTTGCCCTGCACCTGATCCCCTCCGGCATCTGCCTGCCGGGTGTCGTCAACATTCTTGGCAACGGCGTTGTCATTGATCTGGAGGATTTGTGGAAAGAAATGCAGGCGCTTGTCAGTGCAGGCGTTTCCATCACGCCAGACAACTTCAAAATCTCCGACCGCGCCACCATTGTTTTCCCCTATCACCGTGCGCTTGACGGTCTGGAGGAAGCACGTCTGAAAGACAAGAAGTATGGCTCGACCCTGCGCGGCATCGCGCCGGTCTACTCGGACAAGTACCAGAAGAAAACCGTCATGATGGGCGAGCTGCTGTATCCGGACTATCTGGCAACGCACCTTGCCGGTATTCTGGAATGGAAAAACCTGACCATTCAGAACGTCTACGGTGCCGAGCCCTATAAGCTGGAGGATATGCTGGCATGGTGCAAGGAGTTCGGCTCAAAACTCGCTCCCTACATCTGCGACACGACCAGCTATCTCTATGAGGCGCAGAAAGCCGGCAAGAACATCATGTTTGAGGCACAGCTGGGTGCGCTGCGTGATATCGACTTCGGCATCTTCCCCTACACCTCTTCTTCCTCCTCCAACGCCGGTTACGCGTGCGTCGGCGCCGGCATCCCCGGCAGCCACGTTGACCGTACCGTCGGTATCGTCAAGGCCTACTCCACCTGCGTGGGCGAGGGCCCGTTCACGGTGGAGTGGTTCGGCGACGAGGCAGAGCAGCTGCGCGTTGCCGGCGGCGAATACGGCGCTTCCACCGGCCGTCCGCGCCGCGTCGGCCCGATCGACATCGTCGCCACCCGCTACGGCTGCCAGATTCAGGGTGCAACAGAGGTTGCGCTGACAAAGCTGGACGTGCTGTCCTATATGAAAGAGATTCCCATCTGCGTGCAGTATGAGCTGAACGGCCAGCCTACCGACCGTTTCCCGTTCACCGCGGCAATTGGCGACGCTAAGCCCATTCTGACCACCATGCCCGGCTGGGGCTGCGACATTTCCGGCGTGCGCAAGTACGAGGATCTGCCTGAGGCCGCGCGCAACTATGTTGAGTATATCGAAAAGGCCATCGGCGTTCATGTCTCCTACGTTTCCGTCGGCGCACAGCGTGACGAGATCATCTATCGCTGATGGAAACGATGAAGCCTGTATACGAAAGCCCGCTCTCCTCACGCTACGCGTCCAGGGAGATGCTGCGGCTGTTTTCCCCGGACACGCGCTATGAGACGTGGCGCAGCCTCTGGGTCAGCCTTGCGCAAGCACAGCATGACCTCGGCCTACCCATCACGCAGGCACAAGTTGACGAGCTGCGAGCGAACGTCTCGCCGATTAACTATGACGTGGTGGCCGCAAAGGAAAAGGAAATCCGCCACGACGTGATGGCGCACATCTATGGTTTTGGCGTGATGGCGCCGGACGCTGCCGGTATCATTCACCTTGGTGCGACCAGCTGCTATGTCACCGACAATGCAGATTTGATCATCTACCGCGACGCCATGCGCCATCTGCGTGGCCAGCTGCTGGCAGTCATGAAGAATCTGTGCGATTTTGCTGACAAGTACGCAGCCATGCCGTGCCTTGGCTACACGCACTATCAGCCCGCTCAGCTTGTCACCGTCGGCAAGCGCGCCACACTATGGCTTCAGGATTTGCTTCTCGACCTGGAAGAGTTGGACGACGCCATCCGTGCCGTGCGCTTCCTTGGCTGCCGCGGCACCACTGGCACAGAAGCAAGCTTTTTGTCTCTGTTCGACGGCGATACCGGCAAAATTGACGAGATGAACCGCCGTGTGGCCGCAGACTTCGGCTTTGACCGCCTGTACGACGTGTGCGGTCAGACCTATCCGCGCAAGCTTGACAGCCGCGTTCTCGCCGCGCTTTCGTCCATTGCCCAGAGCTGCTGCAAGTTTGCAACCGACGTGCGTCTTTTGCAGCACGATCGCCAGGTGGAAGAGCCGTTTGAGACCGCACAGGTTGGCTCGTCCGCCATGGCCTATAAGCGCAATCCCATGCGCTGTGAACGCATCTGCTCGCTGGCGCGCTATGTCATCGCCGACGCGCAGAACGCACCCATGACAGCCATGACACAGTGGATGGAACGGACGCTGGACGACTCGGCGAACCGCCGTATCTCCGTCCCCGAGGCATTTCTTGCAACCGATGGCATTTTACGCATCATGCGCAACGTCACCGAGGGGCTTCACGTCAATGACGCGATTGTCTCGCGCTTTGTGTGGGACTATCTGCCGTTTATCGCAACGGAAAATCTGCTGATGGCTGCCGTCAAGCGCGGCGGCGACCGGCAGAAAGTACATGAGATCATCCGCCGCGCGTCGATGGACGCAACAGCCAAGATGAAGCTTGGCGAAAGCTGGGATCTGATTGCAGCACTGGCCGCCGAGCCCGCATTCGGCCTGACGGCGGAGGAAATCCGCGCCGAGCTCAAGCCAGAGCGCTATATCGGCCGCTGCCCCGAGCAGGTAGCCGCCTTTACGGCAAAGTGCCGCACGCTGTGCGCGAACGCCGCGGCGCAGAGCGACGCGTTGACGCTGTAAATAACGCACCATCACCGCAGCATCAAAGACCCCACCCGAAAATCGGGTGGGGTCTGAGCTTGTCAAAAAAGTATTTTTGACAAGCCCTCAAACGCGAACCGCGGTGCTGGATTCGCGTTTGAATAGGCTACACCCGGCTGCGCGCATAATTTGTGCGCGAATCGCGCACAAATTCCACACTTGCCGGGCGTTGTGTGTTTTGTCCGATGTACACGCCACCGGACAAAACCGATTTACACTTTATTCGCGCCTGTGAGCGCGAACTCTACGAGGTTTTTCGACAGGCTGAGACCCCACCCGAAAATCGGGTGGGGTCTCGTTTTATTTCTCTGCCGGTGTGCTGACCGGTGTCAGCGCATCAAACGCAGGCTTGAGCGATTCCAGCTTCGTCAGGCTGCACGCCGCCTGCCACGCCATAAAGCCGCCTGTCAGGCCGCCCTCCTCAAGGCCGCGAATCTGTCCCGAAATTTCCTCCGGGCCATATGTGTTATACGGCGTCTTGATGGCATCATACGCCTGAATCCATGTGCGGGCAATGGCCGGTGTCGGCGTTTCGCTCTGACGCACGGATGCTTTTTGTGCCCACTCCAGAAGCGTCTCACACGGATGCTCCCACGGGCGGTAGCTGCCGTTCTGCGCAAAGTGGTCGGGGTACGGCATGCCGCTGATCACATCGACCACGTTGCTGATAGCCGGCCAATACTGGCCATAGGACGTAACATAGCTGTTGTTCGTCTCGCCGAACACGTCGGCGCTGACGTACACGCCAACATCGTGAAGCTCATCACAGGCATACATCAAGAAGCGCTGGATCGCCTGCGCTTTCGTCTCATCATACGTGTTGTGATAGTCAATCGTGCCGCTCTCCTCATATTTATACGTTCCGTCAGGGAAGCGAACATAGTCAAACTGAATCTCCTGGAAACCAAACAACGTCACCGCTTCCTTGGCCAGCGCCACCTTATACTCCCACACGTCGCGGCAGTAGGGGCTCGGCCAGTGGCTGTTTGCGATATAAAGCGGTTCTCCGTCCTGGTCGCTGATGGCATATTCCGGATGGTCAGCCACATAGAACGAGTCGTTAAACGTGGTCAATCGTCCGATCACATAGAAGCCCTCTTCTTTCAGCCGCCGGATGGCATAGCCATATTCCTCCTGCGTGTTGTTGGCATACTGATTGCTGGTGGGCGAATACTGCCGGTAAACGTCGGAGGAATAGCCGACCGATGTACCGTCGATGATGTTGACAACAAAGGCGTTGATGTTGGTAGACTTTGCAAGTTCAATATAGCTTTCGATGTTGCCGATCACGTCGTGATCGCACGTCAGATATATCGCATACACCTTTTCCGGCATGACGTTATCGTCAAAGCTTGCCTTTTGACGCGGAAAATAGTCGAGCGAGCCGCCGTCTCCGCCGCCATAGCGATCCTCGCGCGCCGCGTGCGTCATGTAGACACCGAAGCGGTCATAGACCTCCATCGCATCATCCAGACTTCCGGCCACATAACTGCCGCTGATATAGCCGCGTTCACCCTGATACTGCACCTCGTACAGGTGCACCACGCCGTTTTGCAGATAGTCATAGCCACGAACGCTCAGCTCCACTCCCTGCTCCACCAGTGCGCCGAGCTTGTCGGAATCCTCCGCCGTGCGCAGATTCTGCGGTGTGCGGACATAGACGGTTTTCTCCCGTACCACATCCGCCTCGTCCTCGCTCAGATACGCATCGGAAATATAGCCGAACTTGAGATCGTCAAAATAGGCCAGATAATATGTCTCCTCACCACGCGTCAGCGTTTCCTGCGTGGAGTAGGTAATCTTCTGTCCACGGCTGACTGTGCCGCCCTGCGAAAGCTGCTCGTCGTAATAGGGAATCTGCGCCGTATCCGCGCATAAGTATGCGCTTTCATACCGTGCCTCCGGCTGTACCGGCTCTTCCTGCGGTGCTTTGGGAATGCTCCCGGCAATCACCAGCACCGTCAGCACCAGCGCCACTAGCAGCAGCGGAATCAAAATCAACAGCCACGTATTCTGGCGCAGGAACTGCATCTGCTTTTCTCTGCGCTTTTCTTTTTGCAGCAGCTGCGTCGCCGGACGAGTCTGCTTCTTTGCAGAACGCTTCATCGCGCAATCCCTGCTTTCCTAGAATAGGATCATTATACATCAACTTTTTTCAGATTTCTACCTTTTCACCCAATTTCATCCGAAAATGGCAAAAAATCGTCACTATTTCACATTTTTACTCCATTAGCTGCTTAAAAACGCGTTATTCTCTCGATTATTCCACCATTTTTGATCAAAAAATAAAATTTTGAAACGGTTATGTAAACT
>CAKTUT010000097.1 GCA_934621665.1 uncultured Oscillospiraceae bacterium
TTTGACGAGACAATCACCGACGCGACGCTCCATGGCGCAAGCGGCTACTTCGGCGCCATCGCGCCCGCAGGCGGCGTACAGGTCACGCTGAACGACCTGTCCGGCAACGGCAAGCACTATAATAAGACAACAGAGCTTCCGCTGGACGCGATGATCGCCGACAAGGCAAACTGGACGGACTTCTCCTGGGCGCACTACACGCCAAAGCCGGAATTTGGCGACGGTACGGTTTCCATTGCCTCTACAACCGAAACAAAATGGGCGCTTGCAGGCTACAAAAAGCAAAAGTTCCGCAATACGGAATTCCAGTTCAAGTATCGCCAGACAGCAGCTGAAAATGACAGCAAGACTGCCAACTACGGCGTCCTCAGCTGGAGCTTTGACAGCAGCGTCACCAACCTTTCATGGAACAAGGCCGGCGGCGTGATGGTTACCTTTGAGCCTGACAAGACGGTGCTCTATGCAAAGGGTGACGCGGACAACGGCGCAGTTTCCAAGAGTGATCTCACGCTGGAAAACGGCAGGACCTATGACATGACGTTCAGCTTCTGCCAGATTTCGACCAACCAGCTGCGCGTGGTGCTCAAGGTGGACGGAAACGAATGGTTCAATCAGGTCTACACGGACGCCAAGCTGGCAAACTCCGCGGGCTACTTCAACTTTGGTACGCGCGATAACACATCCGCGACCATTGAAAAGACCGGCAAGGTCGTCGTCCCCGATCCTGAACCCGAACCCACCTATAAAGTTGTCGATGTGACAGAGATGCTGGCGGATACGGCGAACTGGACGCTGGGCTACACTGCCCCGACGTTTGCGCCCGGCAGCATCACGGCGATAACGCCGGACGGCTTCTCGATCGGCGGCTACAATACGCCGGTAGAACTTGATACGGTATACCGCTTCAAGTACAAGAACGTGCGGACGACCGGCTGGTATGATGGATTCTATCTCGGCTTCAAGCCGGCGAATATCTACTGGCTCGATGGCGGCGTTCAGGTGGACTTCAACGACGACAGCACGGCAATACACTTCTATAATGGCAATAATAAGGTGGATGATAAAGCGCAGAGCCCCAGCATCGAATCTGGGAAGGAGTACGAGATCGAGTTTGGCCTGTTGAAAGTCAGCGACGATACGGTAAAGGTGCATTTGACGATCAATGGCACGCCGTATTTTACGAATGTTGAGGTCAAGAACTCCGTATTTGTGACCACGCCGCTCTATTTTGGCATTTTCGCGAGAGGCTCGGAAGCCACTATCAGCAAACCAGACGCAAAATAAGTCCAAATCACCAAGCGCAAAACGACCGGGGGCAAACGCCCCCGGCCTTTTGAATTTTATCCGATTGTTTATGGCTCAGGTGTTCAGCAAAAATGCAGGCGTAGCACCTGATGTTGTGGTACGCCGGTTCTTTGCTTTTTTCAGGGTACGCTATATCGAAGCACAGTGCCGAGCAGTATGTCTACCTCAAAGCGGAGCGGCTGGAACACCTATTCAAACAGGGTTACTCCCGCAATGCCAGCCAGTCTGTCCGCATCATTTACCGGGACATCGGCACGTTGGACAGCGCCATGCAGCCGGATGAGAAGCAGCCGAAGCTGCTCCCGCCGCTGAGCGAAGTCATTTCGTTCCCGGCATAAGACAGCAAAAAGAATGAGGGAGCGGCTAGCTCCGCTCCCTCAATGGGGGGGTGACAGTTTGTGTCCCTGTAAAGGGAAATAGATTGGACTTCGGCGTTTTTTTGCTGTGGGGGGAGCAGATAGGGGAGAACACATTTTGGTAAACGTGCGGCAGAAAATAGTTTGTTGACAAATCAACAATTGAATGCTACAATGCCTCTATCTTGTTGATCAATCAACAAAGGAGGCCGCGCCATGGAAGAACGCTTTGAGACCTTTACGCTGCTGATTGCCAAAATCAGCCGCAGCATCCGCCGGATTAAGACGGAGCAGATGGCGGAATTTCATCTGAAAGGACCGCACGTGTCGTGCCTGTACTATCTCAGTGCCGCGCCGCTGACGGCGGCGGAGCTGTGTGAGCGGTGCGACGAGGACAAGGCGGCCATTTCGCGGTCGCTGGATTATCTGGAAAAGACCGGCCATGTGCGCCGCGAGGGCGGCGCGGATAAGCGCTATCGAAGCATGGTGTATCTGACGGAAAAGGGCGCGCAGGTGGCGCGCGGGATTTCCGACCGGATCAACAGCGTGGTTGCGCAGGCAAGCGCAGGACTTGGCGACGAGGATCGGCGCAGCATGTACCGCGCGCTTTCGTCCGTCTGCGGAAACCTTGCAAGGCTGGCGGCGAAAGACGAAATTAACAGGGACGTATGCGCTGCGGCTGCGGCGGCAGCGCCCCGGAACGGAGCAAGCATATGAATCAGACCAGGATTATTCTGGATTCCACTTTTGATATCCCCGAGCGCGTCCGCGCGCAGGTGATTACCGTCCCGCTTTCCATTCACTTCGGCGGCGAGACGCTGATTGACGGCGTGAGCATCAACCATCGGCAGTTTTATGAGCGGCTGACCACGTGCCAGACGCTGCCCACCACCAGTCAGCCCGCGCCCGGCGCGTTTGCGGCGGCGTATGACGAGGTGACGCAGGCAGGCGACAGCGCCGTGGTGCTGACGATTTCCTCCGGCCTTTCCGGCACGTATCAAAGCGCCTGCATTGCGGCGGAGGGGTATGAGAACATCCACGTGGTGGACACGATGAACGCCACGCTTGGGGCGGGCGTTCTGGCAGAGTATGCGCTTTCGTGCGTGGAGCAGGGCATGGATGCATCGGCGCTTGCGGCGCATCTGACGCAAAAGCGCGAGGACGTATGTCTGATCGGCCTTGTCGATACGCTGGAATACCTGAAAAAAGGCGGGCGGATTTCGTCGGCTGTGGCGTTGGCGGGCGGCCTTTTGAATATTCACCCGGTTCTGACGATTGAGGACGGCAAGGTTGTCATGATCGGCAAGGCCAGAGGCTCAAAGCAGGGGAACAATCTTCTGGTACAGAAAATCCAGCAGATTGGCGGCATTGACTTTTCCATGCCGATTCTGCTGGGCTACACCGGCCTGAGCGACGAGCTGCTGCAGCGGTATATCGACGACAGCCGCGCGCTCTGGGAGGATGGCGTGCAGGAGCTGGAAACGCTGTGCGCGGGAAGCGTCATCGGCACGTATACCGGCCCGGGCGCGGTGATTGCTGCGTTCTTCCGCAAACGAAATTGATATCATAAAAGCACCGCCGCCGGAGATTCCGGCGGCGGTGCTGATTTATTGCTGCATATGCCGCTTTCGGTATTCGCTCGGCAGTTCGCCATACGTTTCCTTGAACGCAGTAGTAAAGCGACTCTGGCTTTCATAGCCCACGGCCTGCGCCACAAGCGAAATGTCATCCTGCGTTTTAATCAGCAGCGCTGCCGCAGCCTCCATGCGGTGCTTTTTCATATGCGCGGCGATGGTCTCGCCATAGACCTGCTTGAACACGCGCTTGAGTGTGGTGGTGTTCATCAGATATTTCTTTGACAGCGCCTCAATCGTAATCCGCTCGGACAGATGCTCGGTCAGATCGTTATGCACGCTGCGGATGATTTTCTCCTGCGAGGCCTGAAAGTCCACGGCCTTTTCCGGGCACGTGATCTCCATGACCTGCTCGACAATCTCATGCAGCAGATAGATCTGCGCCGAGTCGGCGGCCTTATAATAGACCTCCTTGCCGTCGCGGCGGCTGACCAGTAGTCCGCTTTCCGTCAGTGAGCGCAGATGGTGCGACACGGCGGGGCTGGACATTTCCAGCATTGCGGCAAGATTGATAACACACTCCTCCTGGTGGCTCAGAAGCCAGAAGATGCGCACACGCGTGGGATCGCTCAGCTGTTTGAAAATCTCGGAAACAGCGGTAAAATGCGCCGTATTCATCAGCTCCCGGTGCAGATTCTCGGCGTGATGCTGTTCGCCGTGGTTGTGCGGCAGCGTAAATTCAGCCATGATGGACGCTCCTTTATCCGTTTTGGAAATTCCGTTCGCCTTTTTAGAAGCAAGCGGGATAAACCTCTTGCATTTTCGGCATATGTCCAGTATACTGCGGATGTAATGATTAAGCAAGCGTTTAATTTAATTCATCTAACCAACCGGAGGAAATTATCATGAAAAAGACGTATCAGATCGAAGTGGACTGCGCAAACTGTGCAAACCTGATGGAGGATGCCGCAAAGAAAACCGAGGGCGTGACAAACGCAACCGTAAACTTTATGACGCAGAAAATGATCGTTGAATTTGCCGAGGGCGCGGACGAGAAAAAGACGATGAAAGCGGTGCTCAAGGCCTGCAAAAAGGTTGAGCCGGATTGCGAAATTGAGCTTTGATTTGTTAGACGGCATCGCCTGATTCCGGCACACCGGCCTCGTTCGATGCCGTCGGTGCTTGATGTGAGAAAACAGAGGGGAAGTACCATGACAAAGAAACAGAAAAAGATGCTGATCCGCATTCTCATCACGGCAGTGCTGCTGATTGCGCTTCACTTTATCCCCATCGCCGGTATTGCGCAGCTGGCCGCGTATCTGGTTGCGTATCTGGTGATCGGCTATGATATTCTCAAAAAGGCAGGCAAGGGCATTGCCAATGGCCGCGCATTTGACGAAAACTTCTTGATGGCACTGGCAACGCTTGGCGCGTTCGCCGTAGCCATCTGGTCAAAGAGCGGCGACTATGTCGAGGGTATTGCCGTTATGCTGTTTTATCAGATCGGAGAGCTGTTCCAGAGCTACGCTGTGGGCAAGAGCCGCCGGAACATCAGCGCGCTGATGGACATCCGTCCGGACTATGCCAACATTGAGGAGGACGGACAGCTCAAGCAGGTTGACCCCGGCGAGGTTGCGGTTGGCAGCATCATTGTGGTGCAGCCGGGCGAAAAAGTGCCGCTGGACGGCGTAATCGTAGAGGGCAATGCCAGCCTCAATACCAGCGCGCTGACCGGCGAGAGCATGCCGCGCGACGTGCGCGAGGGCGATGAGATCATCAGCGGCTGCATTGATATGTCCGGCGTGCTGAAAATCCGCACGACCAAGGCGTTCGGCGAGTCCACGGTGTCGAAGATCCTTGACCTTGTGGAAAACGCAAGCTCCCGCAAGTCGAAGTCCGAAGCCTTTATCTCACGCTTTGCAAAGATTTATACGCCGGCCGTATGCGCGGCGGCGCTGGTGCTGGCAATTATTGTGCCGTGCGTGCGGCTGGTTGCGGGCATGGATGCGCAGTGGATCAACTGGATCTACCGCGCGCTGACGTTCCTGGTCGTCAGCTGCCCCTGCGCGCTGGTCATCAGCATCCCGCTGAGCTTTTTCGCCGGCATCGGCGGCGCAAGCAAAGAGGGCATCCTGATCAAGGGCTCGAACTATCTTGAGGCGCTTTCCGAGGCAAAGGTTGTTGTATTTGACAAGACCGGTACGCTGACGCAGGGCGTTTTTGAGGTGACGGCTGTGCATCACAGTCCGCTTGACGAACAGCAGCTGCTGGAGTATGCGGCGCTTGCCGAGTGCGCCTCGTCGCATCCCATCAGCAAGAGCCTGCAAAAGGCGTATGGTAAAGAGATTGACCGCAGCCGCGTGACGGAGATTGAAGAAATCAGCGGCCACGGCATTACCGCCACCGTGGACGGCCGCAAGGTGGCCGCGGGCAACAGCAAGCTTATGAAGCAGCTTGGCATCGAATACTGTGACTGCCACAGCGTCGGTACGATTATCCACATGGCCATTGACGGCCAATACGCCGGTCATATTGTCATCTCCGACGTGGTAAAGGTGCATTCCAGGGAAGCAATTGCGCAGCTGAAAAAGGCGGGCATACAGAAAACCGTTATGCTGACGGGCGACGCAACGCGCGTGGCTGAGCAGGTCGCATCGGAGCTCGGCGTGGACGAGGTGCGCAGCGAGCTTTTGCCGGGCGACAAGGTGGCTGAGATTGAAAAGCTGCTGGCAGCCGGAGGCAAGAACGGCAAATTGGCATTTGTGGGCGACGGCATCAACGACGCACCAGTTTTGACGCGGGCGGATATTGGCATTGCCATGGGCGCAATGGGCTCGGATGCGGCCATCGAGGCGGCGGATATTGTCCTGATGGACGATGACCCGCTTCAGATTGCAAAGGCCATCAAGATTTCCCGCAAGTGCATTGGTATTGTCAAGCAGAACATTGTGTTCTCGCTGATTGTCAAATTTGCGTGTCTGGCGCTGACGGCCATTGGGATCACGAATATGTGGGCGGCGATTTTCGCCGACGTGGGCGTGATGATTCTGGCGGTGCTGAACGCCATTCGCGCGCTGAAATACAAGAACTGAGTAAAAACAAAGACAGGGGGCGCTTTCCAATTGGAAAGCGCCCCCTTCAGCGTGTCGAGATTTTGCTTGTCCGGGAGAAACTCCATCGTGCCATGGCCGATCACACCGGAATAGGCCATGTGCAGTTCATTTTCTCCCTACGCGCACGGTGCGATGCCGTCAAGTGCGCAGAATGCAGTACAGTTTTCGCCGTTTCTTCCTGCATTTCGTCCGGCAAAGAATATTTCCCTTTTTGCTGCAAAGAATAGGGAATGCAATGATAAAAACGCTGAACGCAAAGCGAGTATTGGAGGAAGCATCTATGAAAGCAACTGGCATTGTCAGACGGATTGACGATCTTGGCCGCGTTGTCATCCCCAAGGAAATCCGCCGTACACTTCGTATCCGCGAGGGCGACCCGTTGCAGACAGCATTGACACAGTGGGAGAG
>CAKTUT010000098.1 GCA_934621665.1 uncultured Oscillospiraceae bacterium
CTGCCCTTTTCATTTTCCAAAAATCACTCCAAAATGCCTGACATCTAATCCACTGTCTCAAATCGTGACATCTAATCCGAGGTTACAACCTGACACACATTTTGCAGTGGATATGTTTCCATATAAAACAACCGAGCCTTTTCAGAGGTCGGGCTTCCAATCCCAACTTCCGAAAAAGCCCGGAAATACGCCGCTTTCTGGCACTTGATTTTATTTTCTTGACATCAAAACTACCGTCTCAACATGCGCGCAGCGCGGGAACAGATCAAAAGCCTCCGCTTGTTTCAGCACATATCCGCCCTCGCAGAGGCGCTTTAAATCGCGCGCCAGCGTCGCCGGGTCGCAGGAGACATAGACGATGCGCTCCGGCGACATGGCGAGCATTGCGTCCACCACCTCGCGGCTGACGCCCTTTCTGGGCGGATCGACAACGATTACATCTGGCTTTTCACCGCGCGCGGCAAACTCTGCCGCGGCCTTTGACGCGTCGGCGCAGAAAAATTCGGCATTTTCGATTCCGTTTCGCTCGGCGTTCTGCTTCGCGTCGCGAATCGCATCGTCGATGATCTCCACGCCCCACGCTTTTTTTGCCTGCCGCGCGAGACACAGTGTAATCGTACCCGTGCCGCAATAAAGGTCAAGCACTGAGTCCGTGCCGCCCAGCGCCGCAAATTCCAGCGCCTTTTCATAGAGGCGCTCCGCCTGATCATGGTTGATCTGATAAAACGACCGTACAGACAGCCGGAATGTCAATCCGCAGAGCGTATCCGTGATCGTGCCGTCGCCATAGAGCGTCTCAAGCCGGTCGCCAAGAATCGTATTGCCGCGCGTTTCGTTGAAGCTCACCACAATGCTCTTCATCTCTGGAACGGCAGCGAGGATTTTCTCCCGCAGCGCTTCAGCGTGCGGGATTGACTGACCGTTTACCACGACGCAGCATAGCGCCTCGCCGCTGGCAAAACCCTTACGCAGATAGATGTGACGCACAAGGCCACGGCCGCTTTTCTCGTCATAGGCAGAAATTTTATACGCGCGCATCCACTCGAGCACCGCGCGCCGCAGCGCATCGGCGCAGGACGGTTGAATGCGGCACGTTTCAATCGGAATCACCTCGTGCGTCCGCGCGCGGTAAAAGCCCGCGGCAATCCTGCCGCTTTTCTGCTGGACGGGATATTGCACCTTGTTTCGATAGCCTGTCTGCTCCGGCGCGCCGTGCATTGGCAGATCGGAAACAGCAAAGCCGCCGATGCGCGTGAGCGCGTCAAGCACGCGCTGGCGCTTGAGCGCACACTCCTCGTCATAATCCATATGCCAGAAGTCGCACCCGCCGCACTGCGCAAAATAGCGGCAATCCGGCTCAACCCGGTGCGGCGACGGCTCGTCCACCGACTCGATCACGCCGTGCGCAGCGCTGCGGCCGACGTTGACGATTCGGACGGTGCATGTTTCGCCCGCAATGGTGTGCGGGACAAAGACAACCTCACCGTCATACCGTCCCACGCCCTCGCCGTCGGAGGTATAGCCGGTAATTGCAAGGGAAATGCGGCTGTTGTTCTTTAACATTCGTCTCTCCATTCGTTCCAGGCGGAATCGCGCTTACGGCTCACCGCTGACGGAGCTGGCAACCTCGCCGGTGGCGGGGTCAAACGTATCGGTGCGCGTCGTGGTCTTTTCCTCGCCGTCATAGCTGACGGTGACGCTGTATTCCACAACAAGCGCGCTGTTATCGGCCTGTGCCACGCTGTAGCTGCCCTGCACGTCCGCGCCCACGTGATTTTCCTGCGCGGTCTTGTATACGGTGTCATAGACATAGCTTTCCAGCTGCGCGCCGAGATCCATATAAAATTCATTGACCGCCTTATCCGCGTCAATGGTTTTGAGCCCGGTGAATGTTGGCATATCCAGCTGATAGCTGCACACCTCATCAAAGCTGCCGCTGCGCGACTGTGCTGTGCACGTCACGCTGAGCTCCATCTCCGGCACATCTGCCGGTTCAGCCGGCGGCAGCGTCTCGGCCGGCGTTTCGGTGGGCGTATCTGTGCTTTCGTCCAGTCCTACGGTTTCATCATTATAAACCGGCTGTTCCTCCTTTGCCGGGAGCGTCACTGCATCGCCCACCTGCGTAGACGCAGGATTGGACGCGCAGCCGCCAAGCAGCAGCGTCAGACTGAGCGCAAGCGCCGCAAAAAAATTTAATTTCATCTTGATTTCACCTCGCGCGTATTCTACCATACTTCTTGAAATGTGTAAATGAAAGAATCGCGTCAAATGACGCGGACAGGTGAAGAAAATGCTGACATATGAAAACTGTACGCTCTGCCCGCGGCGCTGCGGCGTTGACCGCACGGCGGGAAAGCGCGGCTTCTGCGGCATGGGCGCGCAGCTGACGGCGGCACGCGCCGCCGCGCACTATTGGGAAGAGCCGGTGATCTCCGGGAGCTTTGGCAGCGGCGCGGTGTTCTTTTCCGGCTGCACGCTGCGCTGCGCATTCTGCCAAAACAGCGTAATTTCACACGAAAACTACGGCAAAGCACTCACATCCGTGCAGCTGCGCGAGGTGTTTGAGCGGCTGATCGACGATGGCGTGCAGAACATCAACCTGGTCACGCCAACGCACTTTCTGCCGGATATTCTCCCGGCGCTTACGCCAAAGCTGCCCGTGCCGGTTGTCTATAACTGCGGCGGATATGAGTCGGTGCAGACGCTTCGCCAGCTGGAGGGGCTGGTGGATATCTATCTGCCGGACATGAAATATTCAAATAACGCGCTTGCAAAAAAGCTCTCCGCCGCGCCGGACTATTTTGAGATCGCATCCGCCGCAATTGCCGAAATGTACCGTCAGACGGGCGACGTGGTGATCGAGGATGCGCAGATGACGCGCGGCGTACTGGTGCGCCATCTCGTCTTGCCGGGAGAAATTGATAACTCGCTCGGTGTGCTCGACTGGTTTGCAGCGCACTTTAGACCCGGACAGGCGCTGTTCAGCCTGATGAGCCAGTATGTCCCGACGGGCCGCGCACAAAGTCTGCCGCCTTATGACCGCCGCGTGACAGAGGAGGAATACGACGCGGTGCTGTCGTATCTCATGCTGCTTGGCATCGAGGACGGCTATACGCAGGATTTTTCCGCCGCCAGCAGCGAATATACGCCCGATTTTGACCTGACCGGGCTGTAAATCGGAAAATCTGGAAACAAATGTTTGCATTTTGTGCGCAGATGTGGTACACTGTCCATAAGAAACGACGGAGGCGATCGCATGGCGCGCAGCAGCAACAAAAAGCAGGAGATTTTGCAGTTTTTGACCGACTTCATCCGCGAGAACGGCTATGCGCCGTCGGTGCGTGAGATCTGTCATGCGGTCGGCCTGCAATCCACGGCCACGGTGCACTATCACCTCAACGCTCTGCGCGACGAGGGGTTGATCGCCATGGACGACCTGAAAAAGCGCACCATTACGCTCCCCGGTGTGTCGCACATGGAGCGTATCCCGGTGGTCGGCGTGGTTACGGCCGGTATTCCGATTCTGGCCGTTGAAAACATTGAGGGCTATATCCCATGGGACGGCGAGAGCGACTGCTTTGCGCTGCGCGTGCGCGGCGACTCGATGATCGGCGCGGGTATTCTGGACGGCGACAAGGTGGTCATCCGACCGCAGAAAACCGCCGAAAGCGGCGAAATTGTTGTTGCACTGCTCGACGATTCGGCCACGGTCAAGCGGCTGAAAAAGAAAAACGGCGAGGTTTGGCTCATGCCTGAAAATCCGGCATACCAGCCCATCGACGGCCGTGAGGCGCAGCTGCTGGGCAAGGTCAAGGCCGTTGTAAGAGAATATTAAAGGAACACAAAAAGGAAGCCGCAAGGCTTCCTTTCTTGCGCCTGCGGCAGGCTGCGGGGCGGACGGTTTTGTCCGTCCTTGCTGCGCGATTGCTTTGCAGGCAACATAATTGCATTTTCGCCGCATTTCCCTTGAATTGTCTTTACAAATTCCGCACCGTCCGATATACTCACGGCAGAGGGGTGATTGGATGAAACGGCTTCATTCTGCCTGGGGTGTCTGCCTTGGCTGTACGCTGATGCTGCTGGTGTGCGGTGGACTGTGCGTCAACGCGTTTTCCGTGGCGCAGCCCTACATTCTGGCGCAAAACGGCTTTACGAATACCCAAACATCCATGATTACCACCGTTCGCGCGGTGGCCTACCTTGGATGCATGGCGCTGACGCCGTGGTTTTACCGCGTGTTTGGCCACCGGCTTGGCACAGCGCTTGCATGCGGCTTCGGTGCGATTGGCTTTGTGCTGTTTGCCGCGGCGCGGTCGCTGGGCGTCTATTATCTTGGCGGTGTGTTTGCGGGACTTGCCTATGGCTTTGGCTCGATGATTCCGGCCTCCATTTTAATTGTACGCTGGTTTCACGAAAAGCACGCGCTGGCGCTTGGACTGTGCGCAGCGGGGACGGGACTTGCCACAGTTGTGTTTTCACCCATCATGACGGCGCTGATCGAGCATATTTCGCTGGCCGCGTGTTTTTTGTTTCTGGCGGGCGTGAGTATGCTCGCCGCCGCAGCGGTATTTTGGCTGGTGCGCGAAAATCCGTCCTCCTGCGGCAAAACACCCTATGGCGTGAAGCGTGGAGAGACCGCGCCGCCGGTTCATGCAAGCCTTGGCATCCAGCCGTCAAAACATCGCTGGATCGCGCTATTTTTGTCCATGTGCTTTCTCGGCGCAATTGCCTCGCCGGGCTGCACGCATATGATGATTCTGTTCACCACCGCTGGCTTCCGCACGGAGGACGCTGCGCTGAGCGTGTCGCTGTTTGGTCTTGCGCTGATGCTGGGTAAATGCACCTTTGGCGCGGTGTGCGACCGGCTTGGCGCGCAACGGGCAAATATCATCTTTTCTGTCGTGCTGTTTTCCGGTCTTGCCATGTGCGCCGCATCGGATCTGCGTCTGCGTGCGCTGATGTTTGTGGGTTCCGTGCTCTATGGCGCGGGCGCGCCGATGTCCACAGTTGGCATTTCTGTCTGGGCGGAGGCGTTTTCCTCGCCTGAGCGCTATAGCCGCGTGGTATGGCTGTTTCAGACGGGCTATGGCGCGGGCGCACTGGTATTTTCCGTGTTCCCGGGATTGGTCGCCGATCTGTGCGGCAGCTACGCTCCGGCGTATGCAATCTTTCTGGCACTCGGCGTATTTTCCATCAGCGTGGTGCAAAGCACCTACCGGCTGAAAGTACGGTAACGCTGGGACAAATATTCCCGCTCTCCCTTGTGCGGGCAATGCGCAGGAGGATTTGAATCATTTCTGAATATATGTTCTAATCTGGTTCACTGTTTTCAAATTTCAAAATTCGTGTCAACGCCGCCGCGGATATCTGCGGTAGGCTGAGCCTGTCAAAAAAGTATTTTTGACAGGCTCTCAAACGCGATCCGCTCCGCTGGGTTCGCGTTTGAAAAAAGGCCGCGTGCCGGTGTGCCGAGGCGGCTTTATTCACAGCTTTATTCATGGTGGAAATTTCTTGACATCGAACCGCTGCGGTGTTATGATCTTAACGACAATAAAATAGCAAAAGCGATGACAAAGACGGATTTGAACGCGTGTCTCTCAGAGAGCCGGGGGTGCTGTGAGCCCGGCAGACTGCCTCAACAATCCCATCCCTTTCGAGCTGATCGCCCCAACGCATTGCAAGTAGGGCTTTCCGCGCAGGCTGCGTTAGTGCCTAGGACTTGTTGGAGTCTGAAAGCGGCGCGCTTTGGCGCGCAATTTGAGTGGTACCGCGGGTATTGTGTATGCAAAGCTCGTCTCAAAGTGATTTGAGACGAGTCTTTTTGTTTGCCCATTGCCGCAAATTTGTAATTGCGAAGCAACAGCACAGATGTCGCAAGTATGAAGCAGTGGGCAGATGTACACCCGCAAGAGGTAAGCCGCATCCGTGGCGCTCCTTACGCCGCTGACAGCTGCGCTCGCCATCTGCCCCTGCAAATATGGATCAATCATATGACAATAAAAATTAAACTGGCAAGGAGAACAAAAACGATGAAATTGAGCAAAGGTAACATGTTGACGATCAGCTTTATGCTGTTTTCCCTGTTTTTCGGCGCGGGAAACCTGATTTTTCCGCCGTTTCTGGGTCAAAACGCAGGCAGCCACACCGTTCCGGCCATGATTGGCTTTCTGGCCACGGCGGTGATTCTGCCGGTGCTGGGCGTGGTCGTCGTCGCACGCTTTGACGGTCTTGACAAGCTCGGCCAGCAGGTCGGGCCGCGCTTTGCGCTGGTGTTCACGGTGCTCATTTACCTGTCCATCGGCCCGGGGCTTGGAATTCCGCGCGCGGCGAGCGTACCGTTTGAGATGGCCGTTGCGCCGTATCTGCCCGAGGGTGCAGGCACGGGGCTGTGGATGCTTGTCTATTCGCTTGTATTTTTCGCGGTAGCGCTGTGGCTCTGCCTGACGCCGGGCAAGCTTGTAAACCGCATCGGTCACTTTCTGACGCCAAGTCTGCTGCTTCTGCTGGTATTCCTGTTCGTCAGCTTCCTGTTCCGCGGGCAGGTTTCGGTCTCCGCGCCGCAGCGCGC
>CAKTUT010000099.1 GCA_934621665.1 uncultured Oscillospiraceae bacterium
GATCGCGTTTGAGAGCTTGTCAAAAATACTTTTTTGACAAGCTCTGGCGTCGCGCAGCGCGCGACGCCATTTGAGCATCCCTATTTCGTTTTTGCAGGGCGGTGGACAATCTGGTGCGCCACGCCGACAAGGCTGATTCCGGCGGCAATGCCGATCACCCACTTGACCGTAAGCATCCCGTAGCTGTGTACCCCGGCGGCGTTGTCCTGCACCAGTGCAAGCATGGTGTAGTACAGTGAGCTTCCCGGGACAAGCGGGATGAGCGCCGGAATCAGAAACAGCGTGGCCGGCGCGCGCACGCGGCGCGCAGTAATCTCAGCGTAGGCAGCGGAGAAAATGCTGACCAGCAGGACAATGTAAAAAATATTATCAAGCCACGCGCTTAAAAGCAGATATATGCCCCAGCTGGCCGCGCCGCCAAGTGACGCAAGCGGCAGATGGCGCAGCGGCAGATGCCACAAAAGGCAGAACGCGGCTGTGCTGATGAGCGCGAAGAAAAGCTGTTTGACAACCATACCTACACCCCAAACAGATAGATTGCGCTGCCAAAGCCCAGCGCCAGCGCACCTGCCAGAAGAAGCGACTCCGCCAGCCGCAAAAGGCCGGAGATGGTATGCCCGATGAGCATATCACGTGCGGAGTTTGTGGTGGCGACGCCCGGGATGAGCAGCATGATGACGCCGATTAGAATATTGTCCACCGAAAACAGCGGACACACGCGCCCGGCGAGGCAGACGATCGAGCCGACAACCAGCGCGGTGAGGAACTGAAAAATAGCGGCGTTGCGGAATACAGGAAGCGCCTTTTGCTGCAAAAAGCACACAAGCGCGCCCATGATGGCTGCGACAAGCCCGTCATAATAGCTGCCGCCAAAAAAGACGGCAAAGCCGCCCGCGCCAAGAATGCTGCCGAGATACAGATGCACAACCGGCGCGCTGCCGGCGGCAATGGTCTGCACGCGCGCGTGCAGATGCTCAAGCGGAATCGGCGCGGCGCAGCATTCGCGGCTGAGCGCGTTGAGCTGCTCCAGCTTTTGAAAGTCGGTGGACGGCGCGTGGGAGATGCGGCGCGTCTGCGTGAGCTCCGCGCCATCGTTAAAGAGCATCGTGAGCACAATATCGGATGTAATGACGAAAATATCCACGCGCGCCGCGCCATAGGCGCGCCCAAGGCGCGTGAGCGTATCCTCCACGCGGTTAATTTCCGCGCCGCTGGTCAAAAGCGTCTGGCCGATGTCCAGCAGCTCATGCAGAATCTTATCATGCGCGTTCAAAGCTGTGCCGCCTCCTTTTGTGGGAACAATTACGGAATGAAGCAAACGATATTCTAGCAGATTTTGCACAATTGTCAATCAGAAATCTCTATTTTTCCGGGAAACGGAGGAATTACCATGAATTATGCCACCATTAAGCCATGGGATATCGCAAACGGTCCGGGCGTGCGCGTGAGCCTGTTTGTTTCCGGCTGCACACACTACTGTCCCGGCTGCTTTAACCCCGAGGCGTGGGACTTTGACTATGGCCAGCCGTTTGACGAGGCGGTCATGGCGCACATTCTGGATTTGATGAAGCCTGGCTATATCCGCGGGATCACCTATCTTGGCGGCGAGCCGCTTGACCCGCGCAATCAGGCGGGGCTGCTGGCGCTGACGGAAAAAATCCGCGCGGCCTATCCCGATAAGAACATCTGGTCGTTTACCGGCTATGTCTACGGGAAAAATCTGCCGGTGGTGGACGGCGTGACCGACGCGCTTTTGCGTCAGCTTGATGTGCTGGTGGATGGGCCGTTTATTGCGGCAAAGAAAAATCTGAGCCTGCGCTTCCGCGGGTCAGAGAACCAGCGGCTGATTGATATGAAAAAAACGCTTGCCGCAGGCGAGGCTGTCCTGTGGGATGAGACGCAATAAGGAGAAACGCCGTGCCGAATATCAAAATTCACTATTTTTCAGATGATCTGCCCCGGCTGCAAAAGACCGAAAAGGGCGACTGGATTGACCTCTACTGCGCGCAGGACATGACGCTCAAGGCGGGCGAGTTTGCGCTTGTGCCGCTGGGCGTTTCCATGCAGCTGCCGGAGGGGTATGAGGCGCGCACCGCGCCGCGCAGCTCCACATTTAGACGCTGGGGCATCCTGCAGGCAAATTCCGTCGGCGTGATCGACAACAGCTACTGCGGCACAAACGACGAGTGGAAGCTGCCGGTATATGCCACGCGCGACACGGTCATTGAAAAGGGCGACCGCATTTGCCAGTTTCGCATCTATGCGGTGCAGCCGCCAGTGACATTCGAGGAGTGCGAGCAGCTGTCGGACGTTGACCGCGGCGGCTTTGGCTCTACCGGACGTAAGTGAAACAGATCGGGCGGGAAGCAAGCTGCTTTGCAGTTGCTTCCCGCTATCTTTTTATCCGCCAGTCTGGTATAATAATTACAATCTAACCTTTTTACAGAAAACGAGGAATCAATATGGCACAGTTTTTGCCCATCAGCAAATCGGATATGCAAGCGCGCGGGTGGGAGCAGTGCGACTTTGTCTATCTCATCGGCGATGCGTATGTCGATCATCCGTCGTTTGGCCACGCGATTATCTCGCGTGTGCTGGAGGATGCGGGGTATAAGGTGGGCATCATCTCGCAGCCGGACTGGAAAAAGCCGGAGTCGGTCTGTGCGCTTGGCAGGCCGCGGCTTGGCTTCCTGGTCTCGGGCGGCAATATGGACTCGATGGTCAATCACTACGCCGTGTCGAAAAAGCACCGCCAGACCGACGCGTTTACGCCCGGCGGCGTGATGGGCAAGCGTCCGGACTATGCCGTGACGGTCTACTGTAATCTCATACGCCGCAGTTTCCGCGATGTGCCGATTATCATCGGCGGCATTGAGGCAAGCCTCCGCCGCCTTGCGCATTATGACTACTGGTCGGATAAGCTCAAGCGCTCGATCCTGCTGGATTCGCAGGCGGATCTGCTGCTGTATGGCATGGGCGAGCGGAGCATCGTGGAGGTGGCGGACGCGCTGAACGACGGCATGGACGTGCACGATATCACCTACATTGACGGTACGGTGTTCCGCGTGAAAGCGCCGGATGAAAATCTCAGCTATTTGAGACTCCCGGATTACCAGAGTCTGCTTGAAAATCCAAAAAAGTACGCTGAAAGCTTCTATCTGCAATATCAGAACACTGATCCGTTTTCGGCCAAGCGGCTGCTTGAGCCATACGGCGTGCAGGAATTTGTGGTGCAGAATCCGCCGCAAAAACCGCTTTCCCAGCAGGAGATGGATCACGTCTACGGCCTGCCGTACTGCCGAACCTATCATCCCTCGTATGAGAAGCTGGGCGGCGTACCGGCTATCTCCGAGGTGCGGTTCAGTCTGGCGTCGAACCGCGGCTGCTTTGGTGCGTGCAGCTTCTGTGCGCTGACGTTCCATCAGGGGCGCATTATCCAGACGCGCAGCCATGAGTCCATTTTGGATGAGGCGGAGAAAATGACGCACGAGCCGGACTTTAAGGGTTATATCCACGACGTGGGCGGTCCGACGGCAAATTTCCGTCAGCCTGCGTGCAAAAAGCAGCTGACGAAGGGGGCGTGCCAGAACCGCCAGTGCCTGTTTCCCACGCCGTGCAAAAATATGATTGCCGACCACAGCGATTATGTGGCGCTTTTGCGAAAGCTGCGGAAGCTGCCGAATGTGAAAAAGGTGTTTATCCGAAGCGGCATCCGCTTTGACTATCTGCTTGCCGACAAGTCCGACACGTTCTTCCATGAGCTGGTGCGCTATCACATCTCGGGACAGCTGAAGGTAGCGCCGGAGCACGTATCCGACCATGTGCTGGAAAAGATGGGAAAGCCGTGCCACGCGGTGTATCTGCAATTTCTGGACAGGTACAAAAAAATTAACGAGTCTGAGCACATGAAGCAGTATGTTGTGCCGTATCTCATGTCGTCGCATCCGGGCTGCACGCTGCGCGACGCGGTGACGCTGGCGGAATATCTGCGCGACACGGGGCACAATCCCGAGCAGGTGCAGGACTTTTATCCCACGCCGTCCACGCTGTCCACTGTCATGTATTACACCGGACTTGATCCAAGGACGATGGAAACGGTATATGTGCCGAAAAATCCGCACGAAAAGGCAATGCAGCGGGCGCTGATGCAGTACCGCGACCCAAAGAATTATGCGCTTGTCAGAGAAGCACTTATCAAGGCCGGACGCACTGACCTGATCGGCTTTACGCCGCAGTGTCTGATTCGTCCCTATCCGCCAAAGGGCGGCAAGGGCGCGCCCATAGATGCAAAAGCAGCACCGCATGGCGGACAGACTGCAAGAATGCAGGCGAGCGCTGCACCAAAGCATGAATCGCCGCGCCGTGCGTCAAAGCCTGACGCAGGGAAAGGAAAAGACACGGTCAGAAACAACGGCAGCGCGCCGTCTGCACCGCGCCGCCGCGGCGGAAAACAGCCAAAGCGCGGCCGCTAGGCCTGTACTATTTACAGCCGCCTCCTCATATAGTTTGCCATACGAACTAAATGAGGTGGAAACATGGAATATACGGCCAATCATATTACTCTGCGCGGCACGCTGATGGGGCTGCCGGAATTCTCGCACGAAAATCATGAGCGGAAGTTCTACCGCTTCCTGCTGGAGGTAGAGCGTCTGTCCGGTACGTCGGACATTCTGCCGGTTGTGGCGGCGGAGGACGTGCTGTACGCAATGGATCTGTTTCGCGGCTGCCGCGTGGAGGTGTCAGGACAGATCCGCTCGTTTAACAGCCGCGCCGCCGCGGGGCGGCGGCTGGTGATCTCGGTGTATGCCTCCGAGCTGACCACGTCCGACGGCGAGCCGGAAAACGATGTGACGCTGACGGGCGCAATCTGCAAGGAGCCGATCTATCGCCGCACGCCGCTGGGGCGCGAAATCTGTGATGTGATGCTGGCCGTCAACCGGCCGTATCATCGGACGGACTATATTCCCTGCATCCTCTGGGGACGTACGGCGCAGGAAACTGCCGATCTGCCGGTGGGCGCGCGCATCTGCCTGACGGGACGGTTGCAAAGCCGCGAATATGTAAAGGTCCTCCCGGAGGGGAGCGAGAAGCGCACGGCATATGAGGTGTCGGTGACCACGGCGGAGCGTGCCGACGAGGAGCTGGCTGCCGCCGTACTGTAAAAAATAAATTTTCCCGTTTTGTAAAAAATCTGAAACTGGCGGGCGGAAAACTCGTCTTTAAGAGTGACCAAGCAAAAAATAAAAGGAGGTACTAATGATGAAAAAGACCAGACTTCTTGCATTGCTGCTCAGCATTCTGCTGGTGGCGGGACTGGCAAGCGGCTGCGCCACAAAGTCAGCCGCGTCAATGGACAGCAGCTATGCAATGGCTGAGACGCCAAGCGCCGAGCCGAATGACAACACTTACTGGGAAAATAGCGCGGAAATTGAGGAGAAGCCCGCGGAGGAAGCGCCTGCCGAGGATACGATTGCATCGTCGGCCGGCGTTGGCAGCGACAGCGCGTTTACGACAAACGAGAGCGTTGATGCGCAGGAAGCGGACGACGCGGCGGATGATGCTGCCGCTGGGAAAACGACGGATTTTGCGGCAAAGATCATCTACTCTGCCTCGCTTCAGATTCAGACGACCGAGTTTGATGCGTCGCTGGCCGCGCTGGAGCAGAGCGTCAAGGACTTTGGCGGCTTTGTGGAGAACTCTGACACCTCCGGCAACATCCGCTATCAGGATGACGGCACGGCGCGCGTGGTTGACCGCTATGCTTATTACACCGTTCGCGTCCCGGCAGATCGGTTTGAAGAATTTTTGCAGCAGAGCGGGACGCTTGGCAATATCACCGATTCCAGCCGCAACGCGCAGAATGTGACCTCGCAGTATACAGACTATGAGGCGCGGCGCTCGTCGCTGCGGACGCAGGAGGATCGTCTGCTGAGCATGCTGGAAAAGGCGGAGGATGTGGAAACACTGATTGCACTGGAGCAGCGGCTGGCTGACGTGCGCTATGAGTTGGAGTCGATTGAGCGCAATCTGCGTAATCTCGACATGAAGATCAGCTACTCGAGTGTGGACATCACGCTGTGCGAGGTGGAAAAGTACACGCCCACTGTGCCGGTGAAGCGTACGTTTGGTGAAAAGCTTTCAAGCGCGCTGAAAAACGGCTGGGACAGCTTTGCCGACAATGTGCAGTATTTTGTGATCGACGTAGCGTATTCGCTGCCGGGACTGATTCTGTTTATCATTGTCGTTGTGGTGGTTGTCATCGTGGTGGTGAAAATCCGCCGCAGCCGCAAGCAGAAGCGCGAGACAGCCGCGCGCGAGGACAAGGCGCGCCGGGATGCGGCGCAGGCCGCCGCGCGGCAGGCAAATGATGCACAGAAGCCTGAGCAGGAGAAGCCTGAAAATAAGGAATAAACAGCAAAATGCAAAGCGCCCGGAAAATCTCTGATTTTCCGGGCGCTTTCAGCCTGTTGAAAAAACCTCGTAG